>NZ_NPDL01000009.1:0-21105 GCF_002811475.1 Leptospira hartskeerlii | reverse complement strand
TCGTCGTCATCGTCATTTTTGTATAAGAGACAGAAGACCGACTTACTCCAAACAAAACAGGGAAGTAGGAGAGTCAGGTGGCGGTAATTACCTTGGAAATCGTTCCGACGGAAATCAAAGCGGCCAAGGTGGTGGCGGATATCGTGGAGGCCAAGGTGGTCAGGGCGGTGGTGGTTATCGCGGAGGCCAAGGTGGTCAAGGCGGAGGATTCCGTGGAGGCCCAGGCGGCCAGGGTGGCGGATTTAGAGGCGGTCCAGGTGGCGGCCAAGGCGGTGGATTCCGAGGCGGTCCGGGTGGTCAAGGCGGAGGATTTCGCGGAGGCCCAGGCGGACAGGGTGGCGGATTTAGAGGCGGCCCAGGTGCTGGAACTCCACCTCCAGGTTTAGGACCTGCAGAAGGCGGAAGAGGAGTTCCTTCCGGCAAAAAACGTAATGATAAAGATAGGGGTGGAAGACCAGAAGGTCAGGAAGGTTCTGAAAATTCTAAATTCTTCCGCCAATCTTACAGAAAGCAGAAAGTAAGCGGACCTACTGGAGTTTCCGTACCGAAAGAGATCACTCTTTTAGAGAATGTCCAAGTAGGAGAACTGGCTAAGAAAATGAATCTTAAGCCGGGAGATGTCATCGGAAAACTCATGAAAATGGGAATGATGGTGACCATCAATAATATCATCGATGCAGAAACTGCATCTATTCTCGCTGATGAATATGGCTGTAAGGTAAAAGTAGTTTCTCTATATGAAGAAACTCTAATCGACGAAGAAAAAGACAGTCCGGAAGATTATATCCATAGACCTCCAGTCGTTACCATCATGGGTCACGTTGACCACGGTAAGACAAGACTATTGGATACTATCCGTAAATCTTCTGTCATCGATACTGAGTCCGGTGGAATTACACAACATATCGGTGCTTACCAGGTAAAAACTTCCAGAGGGGAGATCACCTTCTTGGATACTCCTGGTCACGAAGCCTTTACATCTATGAGGGCAAGGGGAGCTAAGGTCACGGATATCGTGATCCTGGTAGTTGCTGCCGACGACGGAGTAATGCCTCAAACTTTAGAAGCATTGTCTCACGCAAAGGATGCAAAAGTTCCTATCATAGTTGCAATTAACAAAGTGGATCTTCCTACTGCAAATCCTGATAAGATCATGCAGGAACTCGCCAACCATGGACTCCAATCGGAAGAATGGGGCGGGGATACGATGTATTGTAAGATCTCTGCGAAGGAAAATATCGGGATCGATAAACTTTTAGAATCTGTGCTTCTGCAAGCCGAAGTTCTGGATCTGAAAGCGAACCCTAAACGTAGAGCAAAAGGTACAATCGTAGAAGCGAAGCTTGATCCGGGCCGCGGAGCAGTTGCGACAGTTCTTATCCAAAACGGAACCCTAAGAGTTGGAGATCCGTTCGTAGCTGGAGTATTCTCCGGTAGAGTTCGTGCGATGTATGATGATTACGGTCATCTGATCAAGGAAGCAGGACCTGCTTTCCCTGTTCAAGTAACTGGACTTGACGGAGTTCCTGATGCAGGAGCACCTTTCGACTCGGTAGAAGACGAGAAAGAAGCAAGAAACATCTCTCAACACCGTATCGAATTCGAAAGGATCGGAAACGCCGGTGCCGCAGGTTCCAAAGTCACCCTGGAAAACATGAACGAGTTCATCAAACAGGGCGCATTAAAAGAACTGAAAGTAATTATCAAAGCAGACGTTCGTGGTTCTGCGGAAGCAATCAAGGAAGCTTTGGAAAAACTTTCCACTTCGGACGTAAAACTGAACGTAATTCAGTCCGGAGCTGGGGCTATCGTGGATATGGACGTGATGCTTGCATCCGCTTCTAACGCGATCGTGATCGGCTTCCATGTTCGTGCGAATCCTAAAACCATTGCGCTCGCCGAAAAAGAAGGCGTTCAGATCAAATACTACAACATCATATATCAGGTTGTGGACGAGATCAAGATGGCGATGGAAGGACTTCTCGAACCGGAAAGGATCGAAGAAGTTATCGGAACCGCAGAGATCAGAGAAGTTTTCAAAGTTTCCAAGATCGGAAATATCGCGGGTTGTATGGTTACTTCCGGGAAGATCACAAAAGCTTCCGGTATCCGCGTGATCAGCGATGGAGTCCAAGTATTCGACGGAAAACTCAAGTCTCTTCGAAGATTCAAAGACGAAGTTAACGAAGTTGTGAACAATTTCGAATGCGGTATCCAGTTGGAAAACTACAACGACTTCAAAGCGGGCGACACAATCGAAGCTTATACAGTCACAGTAGTAAAACGGAAACTGGAGTAGTGTTAGAGTGAATCCGATCCGTAAAAGGAAAATCGAAGCGGAGACGGTTCGGACCGTCGCTATGATGATCCTGGCCGGAAAAGTCAAGGACCCCCGGGTCCATATGGTTTCCGTTCACAGATCGGAACTCTCGGACGATTCCAAGAATCTAAAGGTGTACGTCACAGCCATCTGTACGGACAAAAAAAAGGAAAAATTACTCGCTGGATTAAATAGCGCCTCGGGTAAATTTGCCGCGACTCTTTCCACAAAACTCAATCTAAGGATCACTCCCCGGATGAGTTTTGTTTGGGACGAAGAATATATCCAAGGTTTAGATGAATCCCTCCGACTTACGAGAAAACCAACAAATCCGGACTGAATTCGGATTTTTGCTCTTGGATAAACCAATTGGAATGACTTCTTCCGATCTGGTTTTGAAAGCCAAAAAGACTCTTGGACTCAAAAAAGTTGGGCACACTGGTACCTTGGATAAGGCGGCCTCCGGTTTAATGGTTCTGCCTGTAGGCACTTCGACAAGTTTCTCCCAAGTATTTTTAGGCAAAGACAAGGAGTATGAGGCGGACGTTCAGTTCGGCTTCTCCACTGACTCTGGAGACAGAGAAGGTTTAGTTGTAGAAGATTGGGAAATTTCTAAGATCCAAAAATGGTATCAGGAATCCTTGCCAAGGTTGGAAGATATTCTTTCCAAGGTTTCGAGCTGGGAAGAACAGGTCGCACCTGAAGTTTCCGCGCTCAAAGTGCAAGGACAGAGAAGAGCTAAGTTATTTAGGGAAGGTATCTCTGTTCCACCAAGCATTCGTAAGATCAAAATATTCGAATTCGAAGCAGGTGAATTCTGTCCCGAAGGTTTCAAGATAAGGGCCAGAGTTTCAGGCGGGACTTATATCCGTAAGCTTGTAATGGATATAGCGGAAGAGGCTGGGATCCCAATGTGTCTTAAGTCCTTGAATAGGACGAAGGTGGGCAAACTCAAGCTGGAACAGGCCGATACCTACGAGGCATTACTACTTGGAAAAGCAATCATCCATCCTCCGGAAGAAATTCTGGACATTCCTTCGATAGAGATCCCTAGTACTGAAGTAAAAGACGTTTTTCACGGGAAAAAGATCAAACTGGACTGGATCCCGACCCAGGAGTTCCTACTTACCTCTCCGGAAGGAGAGATTTTGGCATATTGCAGAAGGGAGGGACTTCCTGGCAGCCTTTCTTATAAATATTTGAAGGTCTTTTCTAAAATTTAGCTTGGACAGGGGGCTAGGCCCCCGAAAATTGGCAGCAGGTACAATCAAACTATGGTAACTACGGAACAAAAGAAGCAAATTATATCCACATTTGCAAAAGGACAAGGGGACACTGGGTCAACTGAAGTCCAAGTCGCTATTCTAGACGCTCGCATCAAAGATCTTAACGAGCATTTTAAATCTCATAAGAAAGATTTTCATTCTAAAACCGGTCTTCTTAAATTAGTAAGCAAACGTAAAAAATTATTGGAATATCTAAAACGCCAAAATCTGGAACGTTACAAAAAACTAATCGAAACTCTCGGACTCCGTAAGTAATCAGGAGTCCTCTCATGGCTAAAACTATTAATGGCCAATTTGGCCGTGATTCAATCACTCTCGAAACGGGAGATTGGGCGAAGCAAGCCCACGGGTCCGTAGTATATAAAACTGGAAATCTTGTTTTATTAGCAACTGTTTGTGCCGTAGACGAACCTAAAGAAGGCCAAGACTTCTTCCCACTTACTTGCGAATATTCTGAAAAAGTTTATTCAGTAGGTAGATTCCCTGGTGGATATTTTAAAAGAGAAGCAAAACCTTATGAGCATGAGGTTTTAAATTCAAGGATCATCGACAGACCGATCCGTCCTCTTTTTCCGGAAGGATATTTCTGCGAAGTTCAATTGCAGGTAACTGTTCTTTCTGCGGATAATGAAATTTCTACGGCGGGTCACGCATTAAATGCAGCTTCTGCAGCATTAACGATCTCTAATATTCCTTTCAATGGTCCGATCGCCGGAGCAAGAGTAGGAAGAATTAACGGAGAACTCGTGATCAATCCTAGCAACAAAGAGATCCTGAATTCAGATCTAGATCTGGTTGTTGCCGGAACGAAAACCCATATCGTAATGATAGAGGGAGAGGCAAAGGAATTATCCAATTCTGAAATGTTGGAAGCATTAAAGTTTGCCCACCAACATATCGCAAAATTTGTAGAACTTCAAGAAAGCTGGGCGAAAGAACTCGCAGTAGTTAAAAAAGAAGTCAAACTCAGAGTAAAAGATGAAACTCTTTTAGGCGAAGTCCGCAAATACGCATTCGATAAGATCTCTGCTGCAAACAAAACTGCTGATAAAACTTCTCGTAATAAAGAAATTTCTAATGCAAATAAAGAAGTAGTAGAGCACTTCAAAGAAACCGTAACTGAATCAGAAAAGATCAAGGACATCAAAAACTTCTTACATGAACTCGAGTATGAGATCGTAAGAGAGCAGGTATTAAAAGAAGGAGTTCGTTTCGACGGAAGAAAGTTGGACGAGATCCGAAATATTAGCGTAGAGATGAGTCCTCTTCCAGGAGTTCACGGTTCTGCAGTATTTACCAGGGGACAAACCCAGTCTTTGGGAACAGTAACTCTTGGAACTGCATCCGACAACCAACGTTATGAGACATTGGAAGGTCAGAAAGAAAAGAATTTCATGCTTCATTATAACTTCCCTGCGTTCTCAGTAGGAGAAGTAAGAAGATCTTCCGGCCCGGGTCGTAGAGAGATCGGTCACGGAAACTTGGCAGAAAGAGCGCTTAAATTAGTTCTTCCTAAGCCGGATGATTTCCCTTATGTAATCCGAGTTGTATCCGAAATTTTAGAATCCAATGGATCTTCTTCCATGGCTTCCGTATGTTCCGGATCATTGGCTCTTATGGCAGCTGGGGTTCCGATCAAGTCCGCAGTTTCCGGAATTGCAATGGGATTGTTCTCAGACGAATCCGGAAGATTTGCAGTATTATCCGATATCGCAGGATTGGAAGACCATTTCGGTGATATGGACTGCAAGATCGCAGGAACCAGAAAAGGGATCACTGCATTCCAAATGGACTTAAAAGTGACTGGTGTCGCGTTTAACGTTCTCGAGGCAGTATTTGCACAGGCAGAAAAAGCTCGTTTCCATATCTTAGACGTGATGGAAAAATCCATCTCTAAAGCTGCGGATTCAGTTTCTCGCACAGCGCCTAAAATTATCGTTAAATATATACCTAAAGATCGCATTGGGGAACTGATTGGTCCAGGTGGTAAAAATATCCGCGGAATCATCGAAGCTTCCGGAGCGGATATCAATATAGACGACGATGGAAAAGTTACTATCGCAGGAGCCAACCAAGAGCAGGCAGAAAAAGCTGCAGGCATGGTAGAAGGTTTCTTCGCAGAAGTAGAAGTAGGAAAAATTTACGAAGGCAAAGTAAAACGTATCACCGATTTCGGTGCCTTTGTGGAGATCCTACCTGGTAAAGAAGGACTTTGCCATATTTCCAAACTGGATTCCAAACGTGTGAATTCTGTTAAAGACGTAGTCAAAGAAGGTGAGATCATTCGTGTCCGCGTGTTGAACGTGGATAAAACAGGTAAGATCGATCTTTCCAGAAGAGACGCTCTCGAAGTTTAAAAGTGAATAAGACCGGCGAAATTTTTTCGCCGGGTGTCCGCCATTGGTTTTTCTAGAAGAAAAAAATCATAAAATAATATTAGGGAACGGACTTACTGTCTTGTTCCAAAGAGCTCCTTATTCCGTAAGCGTGTCTATGGGAGTGTATGTAAAAGTGGGATCCAGATCTGAAACTTTGGAAACCGCAGGTTACTGTCACTTCCTGGAACATATGCTTTTCAAAGACACTGAAAAGCGTACTGCAAAACAACAAGCGGAAGATTGGGAAAGAGTAGGTGCTTATTCTAACGCTGCTACTTCCAGAGAATATACTTACTTTCATGCAACCTTAGCCTCCAGAGATCTGGAACTTGGATTGGAATTACTTTCAGAAATGATGTTCCAGCCTTTGTTTAGGGACCAAGATCTTCGCACAGAAGCGGAAGTTGTTCTGGAAGAAATGAAAGGTTACGAAGATTCTCCGGAAGATGCGATCCATGATTTTTATTATAATAATCTATTTTCAGAAAATTCTTTAGGAAGAGATATAATAGGAACTGAAGCCTCGATCAGAGGAGTGACTCCTTCCAGTCTTAGAAAATTTTACGAGACCTATTATCATCCGGAGAATATGATACTTTCTCTTTCCGGAAATTATGAGCCGGAGTTTGTATTCGATCTAGTTTCTAAATACTTCTCCCATTCTACTAAAAAAGGAAAAGAAGGAACATTCGAAACTCCTAAAAAAGAATTCGGATATTTCCGTAAAGGGAATAAGGAAACGGAACAGGCCTATTTCATTTTAGGTGGAGAAGGTTTCCCTCGAAATTTCCACGATGCTACCAGGCTTTCTCTTCTCTCACATGTTTTAGGCGGAGGAATGTCTTCCCGATTATTCCAAAAAGTCAGAGAAGAAAAAGGTCTTTGTTATCATATCACAAGTTACCCTTCTTCTTACCGTGATGTAGGGATTAATTCGATCGTATGTTCCACTTCCAAAGAAAGATTTGCTGAAAGTCTGGAACTGATCTTGGAAGAATTAAGACTTTTCGTGGATAAGGGAGTTACTTCCCAAGAATTGAAAGACGCTAAGACAAACCACGAAGGAAGTCTTTCCATAGGTTACGAGCATACTGAAAGTAGGATGAATAATATCGCTTTCCAAGAATTATATTATGGAAAATACAATTCCTTAGAAAATAGGATCAAAGAGATCCATTCTGTGACAGAAGAAGAGATCAATCAAACTGTCAGAAGAATATATGCACTTCCTAAATTACATCTTTCCGTTTTAGCTAAATTGAAACCGAAAGAAGAACAAAAAATTAAATCCATTTTCGGATCTTATTCTTACTAATATGAAAATCCCAGTGAAAAAACTAAAAGAGAAGGCTCTTCTACCTGAGATCAAAACATCCGGATCTGCTGGTTATGATATCGCTGCCTGTTTAGATTCCAATTTGGAATTGCCTGTCGGGGAAGTTGTTTTAGTACCTACAGGACTTTCTTTTGCGATTCCGGAAGGATTTCATTTTGAGATCAGACCGCGCTCCGGATTTTCTACTAAGTTTAAAATTTTAATCCCGAATACCCCTGGTACAATCGACTCAGATTATAGAGGAGAATTGATGGTGCCACTACTCAACTTGGGAAAAGAACCTTATCTTTTAGAAGACAAAACTAGGATCGCTCAACTTTTGATCCGCCGCACTTGGCATAGCGAGTGGGAACTTGTGACCGAACTTCCTGAATCCGAAAGAGGGGCAGGCGGCTTCGGTAGTACAGGTTTCTAACCTTTTTTCAGTATTTTGTCTCTTTTCCCATTTCGGATTTCTGCCGATTCTTAAGGAGTATGGATAGAAGGGACCAAATAGTCGGACAAAATATAGCAATTTGGGAAAAGGGCCGGGCGGCATTGCCGTATCTTCTGCTTTTTACCGGGATTTTTCTGACACTTTCTCTTGGTTCTTTCACCATTGCTGAAAATGGAGTGGAGGCCAACCTTTTCGGTAGGCTCGGTCATTATCTTTCCTGGGGATTTATGTACTTATTCGGGAATGCTTCTTTTGTTCCCGGCATCATGCTCATCCTAACCGGTGGGATACTTCTTGCGAAACCTACTCAGGATGTAACGAACAAACTTCTTACTATTCCTTTATTCTTACTCGCAGTCGCAGTGAGTCTGAATGTTTTCGGAAATGTTTCCACAGTTCCATTTGCATCTAACGGTGGAGTTCTTGGTCAGGCATTAGCTGTGGCTTTGGAATATCTTCTTGGCTCTACAGGAAGACTTCTGATCCATTTTGTGGTCTATTTTTACGGCATACTTGTTTATTTGAACGAATCTCCGGTCCATTTTTTAGGAAGGCTTCTTGCACAAAGCGGTCGGGACTGGAAGGAGCAATGGCTTTCCGGTTATATGAGTGGAAGAACCAAAAAAGAAGAAGAAATCCAAAATTACGAACCGGCTTTTCCTAAAACCAAATCTGCTGATTGGTCCCAAGGTCTTGCCGATATGATGAATTCAATTCATGCTCGAAAACAAACGGATACTGAAATTTCAGAAGAGAATGTGCCCCCTTGGTTTCGTAGAGAAGTTTCGGGGCATTCTTCAGAGAGACAAAACAAAGTGAATAGTCCTGCTAATTTGGAATCTTATATCCAAAAAGCAAAAGGCAATTCTAAGATTGCAGACCTAAGAGAATCTAACGTGCAATATAGAAATTCAGGTCTTCTCCAGGGTTTTTTTGAAGAAGATAGAAAGATCTTCCAGTTCCAAACTGCTTCTTCTCGTCTTGTGGAAAAAGTATATGGAGTTCAGGAAAGAAAAGAAGAAGTTTCGGCTGCTTCTAAAAAAGCCTGGGAGATCTTGGATCTTAGAAGTGGAACTTCTACCGTTTCTTCTTTTGTAAAAGAAGAAGTTTTGAATGTAACCGCCGAAGTGGAAGAGTTGGAAGAAGAAATTCAGCCATTCGTTTCTCAAGTAGAAGTCGCAGAAGATGTTTCTGTTGAAGAGGAAAACTTCCAAGAAGAAGGCGAAGAGCTTGAAGAATGGACCGAAGAGGAAGACGAGGAACTGGAAGATTCTGAAGAAGAATACGAGGAAGAAACGGAAGACTCTGAAGAGATCACGGAAGTAGAAGAACCAAAGGCTGTTGTAGCTCCTACGCCGCCGGTCGCTGAGAAAAAACCGAAACAATCTGAACTTCCTTTTACGCCTGTTTCTATGGTGCCGATATTCCGTTCTAAACGTTCCGTGTATCATATTCCTTTGAATCGTTTGAAGAGCAATCCTACAAAAGTGCAAGATGCACTTTTCAAAGTAGAATCTGAAAAAGTTGCCTTCGAGATTGAGAACGCTCTAAAAGTTTATGGTTACGAAGCAAAAGTTGTAGGTTGGGAGAGAGGGCCGATCATCACTCGTTACGAACTTACTCCTCCTCCTGGGGTGAAACTGGGAAGGATTACTTCTTTGACTGACGAGCTTAGGATGTATCTTGCAGTTAAGAATATTCGTATAGTCGCTCCTATCCCGGGTAAATCCACGATTGGTATCGAGGTTCCGAACAAACATAGAGAGGATGTTTTCTTAGGCGATATATTACGTTCTTCTTTAGCGCCTAAACCTAAAAAGGATCTGAACATAGTCATCGGTAAGGATATCTCGGGTAAACTTGTATCCATTGATTTGAATAAACTTCCTCACTTGCTTGTGGCCGGAACAACCGGTTCCGGTAAATCAGTCTGTTTGAATGCGATGATCGCTTCTCTCGTCCTGAACCTTTCTCCCGAAGAAGTCCGTTTTATTATGATCGACCCTAAGATGGTGGAACTTACTCTCTTCGAAGATATCCCTCATCTTCTTATGCCTGTGATCAAGGATGCTCGTAAGGCAACCAAGTCCCTTTCTTGGGTGATCCAAGAGATGGAAGCACGTTATGAGGCTGTATCCCAATTAAAATGTAGGGACTTCCGTTCTTATAATGAAAAGGTAGAAGAACATTATCACAAAGAAGGTTATAATAAAATGCCTTATCTTGTGGTGTTCATTGATGAGCTTGCCGATTTAATGATGGTTTCCGGAAAAGATCTGGAAGATGCGATTACTCGTATCAGCCAGAAGTCCAGAGCGGTGGGGATCCACTTGGTGATGGCGACCCAAAGACCTTCTGTGGATGTGATTACCGGTCTTATCAAGGCAAACTGTCCTGCAAGGATTGCATTCCATGTGGCCCAAAAAACGGATTCCAAGATCATTCTGGATATGAATGGTGCTGAGTCACTTCTCGGAAAAGGAGATATGTTGTACAAGTCTCCTACTTCTGCGGACTTAGCAAGGATCCAGGCTCCATTTATCTCGGAAGAAGAGATCGAGAAAATCGTGGATGAGGCCAAAAAATACGGAGCTCCTACCTACGTAGATTTTGATCTAGAAGAGGAAACCGAATCTGAATCTGCGGATGAGATGGACGAGGAACTATTCGACAAGGCCTGGGAAATCGTAAGAACGGACAGAAAAGCAAGTGCAAGCTATTTGCAAAGACGTTTGAAAATCGGATACAACAGGGCTGCTCGGATCATGGAATTAATGGAAGAAAGGGGATACGTTTCTGCAATTCTGGGATCTAAGGGACGGGAAATTTTAAGGTCCGCTTAAAAATTCGACCCGGTTTAGGAATTTCCAGGCCGGGAAAAGAAACCAAGTGACAGGGGGGCGGATACTCGCCATCCTGGAAAAAAATCCCTGCATTACCTGAGAATGAAAGATACCAGAAGCAATCGTTCTATATTTATCGCCTTGTGTCTGTCCGTTTTATTCGGCAGCTTCTCCCTAGGCGCTCAGTCTTCCGCAAAACACCATTGGAATTCACCTTCTGAAGTGGTGAAAAAAGTCAGAAAAACTTTTTCGGATCTAAAATCTTATAAGGCCGATTTCGTGATCCAAACGGAATCGAACAAAAAAGTAGTCACTAAAAAAGGTGTCTGCTATTATAAGAAGGGCGGAAAGATCAAATATGAATTTTCAGATCCTTCCGGGGACGAGATCGTTTCCGATGGCAAAACTCTTTGGATCTTCATCAAAAGATTGAATGCCGCCGGTAAACAGGATCTTACATTAAATAAATCTAATAAATCCGGTCCTATTTTTTCTCCAATGACGGAGGAAGGTCTTTCCAGGATTTTCAGAAAGTATCATTATAAATTCGAATCTATAGAACAACCTCAGATCTCTCCTAAAGACAATCGTCAATATTTCGTATTGGCTTTGGAACAAAGGGAAAAGATCGGCGGTTATGAAACTATGACTCTCTACGTAGACGCACATACTTCCTTTATCAAAAAGGCAGTTGCGAGTGACGGAAGAGGTAAGACGACCACTGTCGAATTTTTCGGAGTGGATCCAAATGCGGATATCGAAGACGGAGTATTTAATTTCCGTCCAGACGGTAATTCTAAAATCGTAAATAACCCCTTGGTGTCGGAAGAATAGATCTTCCTAGGAAAGGAGAGCGAAATTGAATCAGAAACGAGTAGGGCAAATCCTTAGAGAGGCTAGGGAAGAAAAAAAGCTCACTGTAAAGGACGTATCTAAGGATACGAATATTTCCGTTAAGTACATTCTCGCATTGGAAACTGAGGACTATGCTCAGTTTCCCGGAGAAACTTTTACCATAGGTTTCCTAAAAAACTATGGTAGCTACTTAAAATTAGACACGGGAATGCTGATCAATTTATACAGGGGAGAGAAGATAGAAGAGTCTCAGGCTCCTTTGGAAGAACTCACCAAACCTACTTCTAGTTTTTATTATGATCTAAATTTCGATAAGAATAAACTGATCACTGCTATCTCGGTCCTTATGGTGGCGATTGCCGCCGTTCTACTCTATACCTTTGTTGACGGATCTTCTTCCGGTGACGATGTCGCGGAAGAAAGTGGTAGAAAGTTAGAGATCCCTGAAAACATAGATTTCATTAATCGTTCCGTTCCGGAAACAAGACCCGAAAGCTTTATCTTAACCGCCAACCAAGGTGTAAGTTTCAGCGCGTCTAATCAACAGTGTAAACTTTTCATCTCTTCGGTGGAACAAGGTTCCGATGCAAACACTGCGGTCCTTGCATTCAATGTGTATCCTGAATTGACTGTTTACAAGTTTAGATTGTCCGAAGGGCAGGAAAAGGTTCTCAGTTATTCTATTCCGGAAATTTCTTCCTTACGTAGAAGTATTCGGATCTCCGCTCAAAGTGTAACCGGAAGTTCCGCAAAAGTTTTGGTTTCCTTAAGTGAAGAAGAAAAACAAGGAAGTACGGTCCAGCCTAATCCTCAGGGAGAGGATTCCACAAAAACTTTGGGCGATGTTCCGATCCAAGTCACATTATTTTTCTCTAAACCAAGCTATGCTGAGTTTATTATAGATGGTCAGATGGGATTCAGAGGTCTTGTGCAAGGCGGAGAGAATAAAGCTCTCGAAGCGAAAGATCGCCTGGAGATCAAAGTGGGAGACGGTTCCGCAGTGGAGATGATCCAAAATGGAAAACCTAAAGTAGTCTTAGGACGTCCCGGAAAATTAGTGAAGAAAGTTTATATAAAAACACCAAACCCTTACGATAGCACTCAGTTTATCATTAAGGAGTTGGGCGAGTAAGGCTTCGTTTGGATAAAAAGTTCTACATCACCACTCTTGGATGTCCCAAAAATACAGTAGACTCCATGAGCATGCACCATTCTCTTTTGGAAGAAGGTTTTCTTCCGGCTACTAAACCGGAAGAGTCCGACTTCCATCTGATCAATACCTGTACTTTTATTCGCTCCGCTACGGAAGAAACCATCCAAACTATTTTAGGTGCTGCTCACGCTAAAAAACAAGAAGGCCAGAAGCTTGTAGTAGTGGGATGTTTCGCTGAAAGATATCCTAAAGATATCTCGGCAGAAATTCCGGAAGTCGATCTTGTTTTTGGGACCGGAAAATATTCCCAAGCAGGAAAGATCATAAAAGAAGCTTTCCGTAGAGATATTTCTTCTCCAGCAAAAACCGAATTCAATTCGGATATTGTAGAAAGAATGAAACTTTCTCCCGAAATAGAGAATTATTCCAAACCTTATGCTTATGTGAAAGTTTCGGATGGCTGCAATAGAGGTTGTGCATTCTGTATCATTCCTTCTCTTCGTGGAAAATTCGTGGATTCTCCTTTGGAAGAGATTATAAAAGATACTAGAAGAGCGATTGCTGCAGGTGCAAAAGAGATCTGTTTAGTTTCCCAGGATACAGTGTATTACGGAAAGGATTCAGACAAACTTCTGGATATGATCAAAACAGTCTCGGATATAGAGAATCTTGAAATATTAAGATTATTGTATTTATATCCGGATAAGAAGACTGAAAAAATCCTGAGATTGATGGGCGAAATTCCTAAGATCGCTCCTTATCTAGAATCTCCTCTTCAACATGTTTCTGAAAGAGTATTAAAGAACATGAATAGAAGCGGAGGATATTCCCAATTCAGGGATCTTTACTCTCTTGCTAGAGAAATGAGACCGGATCTTGAGATCAGAACTTCTTTTATATTAGGTTTTCCCGGAGAGACTGGAGAAGATGTGGATGAGATCTTACGTTTTGTAGAAGAGACTCGTCCGGAAAAGCTGAACTTATTCTCTTATTCTCCTCAGGAAGGAACGAAAGGGGCAGATTTGTCCCAAACAGTTTCCGATAAGGAGAAGGCGAAAAGGATCAACTTGATCCGAGATGCCCATTTGAAAATCCTACAAGAGATCCACGAATCCAGAATAGGAAAAACTTATACTGCGATCGTAGACGGACTCGAAGGTGATACTGCAATTGTCAGACGTTTGCAAGATGCTCCTGAAATAGACGAAGTAGTTTATGTAGAAGATCCTTCTTTGAAACCGGGAACGATCGGAAAAGTGAAAATCGAATCTTTTTACGAATACGACATGATGGGAACTTGGTTGGAATCTTGAATCCGAATATTAACTTACCCAACGCTCTTACCGTACTGAGAGTTGCTTCTCTGCCTTTTTTCATCTGGTTTTTATACCAGAAGGAACAGGCGTATCATATTGCCGCTCTCGTTTTATTCTCTATCGCATCTATCACAGATTTTATAGACGGTTATCTGGCCAGAAAATGGAAACAAGAAACAGAGTTTGGAAAATTCTTGGATCCACTCGCGGACAAGATCATCGTAGTAGGTTGTTTTACCACATTCATTTTTCTGCACGAGCAGATAGAACTTTGGATGGTGATATTGATCATCGGCCGAGATATGCTTATCACAACATTACGTTATCTAGCGATTCGTTTGGGAAAATCCATCCGGACCACCATGCTTGGAAAGGTAAAGACCGCTTTCCAAATGGGAGCCATTATTCTAATTCTGATCTTCTTTATATTAGTTTCTTCGAATAAAAGAATTTTGATCAACGAGGTCTACCAAAGCGGTAAACTTGCGGGTATGACCGTTTTTGGGATCGCTTCCGAAAACGCGGTTGCATTCGTGAAGGTTTGGCAGGAGAACGGTGCCCCCGGCTGGAACGAATTGGTATTCGGACTAGGTGGTTTCGTTCCGTATTTTGGAATGCTTTTGACCACTCTGATCACTGTACTTTCCGGAATACGTTATCTGATCTCAAATAGGGAAGTGATCCGTTATAGCTCTATACGGAGGGCCTTCGGTAAAAATGGAAATTAGACACGCTATCATCAAAGTTTTAGAAAAAAAACATCTTACGGTTTCGGAAGCGGAAACTGCGATCAATTCGGTCATGAAAGGGGAAGTATCCGAGATATTACTTTCTTCTTTTTTGACCGCAATGAGAGCGAAGGGAGAAACGGTAGACGAATTATTGGGCTTCTGTCTTGCTCTTCGCCGTAACGCTCTCAAGCCTAAAACGGTTTTTCCTTTTGATATGTTAGATACTTGCGGAACAGGTGGTGACGGAAAAGGGACCGTAAACATCTCCACACTTTCTGCGATTGTACTTTCTTCTCTCGGGATCAAAGTTGCAAAACATGGAAATCGTTCTGTTTCTTCTCATACCGGTTCCAGCGATATCCTAGGAAGACTCGGTTATAATACTGAGAAAACCCAAGAAGAAGTAGAGTCCCATCTGGTTGATAATGGATTTGCATTCTTATTCGCTCCGATGTGGCATCCATCTATGAAGTTTGCGGGGCCGGTCCGTAAAGAATTGGGCTTTAGGACCTTATTCAATATGATCGGACCTCTAAGCAATCCGTTCTCTCCTCAATACCAGATCATTGGAGTGTACGAGCCGGAGTTGACTGAAACTTTTATCCGAGTCTTGCAAGGTTTGGGTTTGAGAAGGGCACTCGTATGCCATTCTCGCGACGGTTTGGACGAATTTTCCATTTTTGAAAAAACGGATTATACTCTTTTGGAAGACGGGGTCATCTCCAGAAAAGACTTCGATCCAAAGGATCTAGGCCTAAAGGACCCGAATCCTGCGGAAGTATTTACAAGCGGTCCGGACCAGGCAGAGTCCTTGGCTAGAAAGATCCTGGCTGGGGAGAAGATTGCGGGTGCCCATGCGGTTGCTTTGAACGCGGGAGCAGGGCTTTTTACCTTGGGAAAAGCTCCTTCTATCCTAGATGGATACAAAACCGCATTAGAACAGTTGGCTTCCGGAAAAACAGGCGCCTTCTTTCAAAATTTAATTACCAAGGGATAATAAAGGAAAATACTGGTCTCAAAAAGGACCAAAAAGGAAACACAGGTTTCATCATGCTTAGTAATTTTCAAAATTTATTAATATTAGCCCAAGCAGATCCGGCTGGGGCACAAGGTGGCGGATTTAATACTCTATTATTCATCCCGATCCTATTTATCATTCTGTATTTTATAGTGATCCGTCCTCAAAGAAACGAGGAAAAGAAAAGAAAAACGATGATCGAGAGCCTTCAAAAAGGGGACGTAGTCATCACATCTTCCGGGATCCACGGCAAGGTGGTAGAATTTAAGGATAATAACGAATCTGTGGTTTTGGCAATCGCTAAGGACACCAACGTTACCTTCAATTCCAGCACGATTTTAAGAAAGAAGGAAAAAGAGAAAGAGGCGTAATTCGCTTTTTCCGATACGTATAATAAAACCGGTGCGACTTATGAATAAGATCCTATGCCTCCTTCTTTCTATCTCTTTGGCCCTGCCGATTTTCGGACAGGACGGAGAAGAAATCGATTTTTTGGATAAGGTTTCCGAACCTAAGAAGACAACTACTTCTTCCAAAAAGACTCCTCTTGCAAAAGCTTCTAGAAAGAAAAAAGTAAAGAAGAATGCTGGCAAAAAGAAGAAGGTAGTCGAGTCCAAAGAGACCGAGCAGAAAGAATCCGAGCCTAAGAAAAAAGTAGATCCGGAAATCGCACCGGAAGATCCTACTCAGGGAAAAAATTCAGGAGATCCCAACGGACCAAATGAAACATCTGAGAGAAATCTAAACAAAGAAGTTTCTAATCCTGAAGTTTCGGCTGATATCCAAAAGCCGTACTGGTTAAACGAAGAAACTAATTTAAGTCCGAAAAATCTGCCTGGTTATGACGCTAACGCATCATCTTTACCTAAAGAAGATATTTCTATCCGAGAGAAGTTGGGAGAGATCCTAAAACTCGGAGACGACAAGAAAAAAGAAGAAGAGAAAAGAAAGGCTGCGGAACAAAAAGAACAAGGCGCTATCGCAGGATTTTTCTCCGAACATAAAAAAGCGATCATCATTATCGCAATCATACTTGCTTTTGCTTTATACCAATTCAGAGCCAAAGGCGCACGCGTCACTCGGCGTTCCCCTGTGACCATCAATAAAGTGAGAAGAGACTAGGAGTCCGAATTTGAAATCTGTCCAATGGATTTTTGTTCCAATATTGGTAGTAGCGTCTTCATTGACGCTTCTTTATCCAAACTTCGCCGAAAGGGAATTGGAACTCGCAGTAAGAAAAGAATTTAAACAATTACCGGAAGAGACCCGCAAAGATTTACTTAACAGCTTTGCGGAAAGATGGAAAACCGATTATAACCCGAAAAGCGACTGGCAGATCGAACCTGATCCGAATATTTTTCCGGAGCAGGATTATTATCTAGTCAAAGGAAGATTTATCACTTCCGCAAAGATCAACCAGCTTTCTCAAGAAAACCAGGAACTGATCTTAGAGCCTAAGAACAAACTTAGACCAACTTGGGTAGAAGAGTATATTTTCGGCGGAAGACCACTGGCGATCCGTTTGGGATTGGATTTACAAGGTGGAATGAGAGTCGTTCTGAAAGGTGATTTCGACGATTATACTTCTAAATTAAAAGATTCTTATACAAAAGAGATCGAAGAGCTTACTCGTAAAAAAGGCGATGCTAGTCTTTCTGAAAAAGAAAGAAAAGAAGCTCAGGATAAACTGAAAGAGATCGAAAGTTATTTCGAATTAACTCCAAGCAGAAAACTCGCAGAGTTGGAAAAAGCGAAGTTGATCATCGACAATCGTTTGACCAACCAAAACTTGACCGAACCTCAGGTGCGTATCCAGAAAGACCAAGATTCTATCGAGGTTTCTTTACCGGGTGTTAGCAACTCTTCTCAGATCTTAGACATTATTCGAAACACCGAAACTGTGGAATACAGATTGAGAGAACCTTCTGATCCCAATGGGAATTCCAAAGGTACTTACCATGACGCAATTGAGTTAGAAGAAATGAAACTCATGAGCCAAGGTAGAAAGGAAGAAACCGAGATCGTAAGATTCCAGAATATCGTAAAACAGAAACTGGGAAAAGACGAACAGGACAAATTCCTGGAAGTTATGGAGAAGAAGTACAATATTCCTGAAAAATATAAATTGTACGTAAAATGGTCCCGGGCAAATAACCCAAAGGCATCTTTACTTCCAAGAGAATTCGTAGTTCTGGAAAGGGCTATCTCTCTAGATGGAAAGGACATGAGGAATGCTCGTGAGAGTTACGACCAAAACCGTCTTTCTTATTACGTTTCCTTCTCCTTAACTTCTCAAGGCGCCGAGAAATTCTTTGATATTACTTCTAAAAACGTAGGAAGGCAACTTGCGATCGTTTGGGGAGACAAAGTTATCTCAGATCCGGTCATTCGTAGTCCTATCGCCGGTGGTAACGCTCAGATCGATGGAGAGTTCGGACAAAAAGAAGCTACCGATCTTGCAAACGTGATCAGTGAGGGTGCACTTCCTATTCCATTGAACGTTTTAGAAATGAGATTTATCGGTCCTACTTTAGGGATCGAATCCATCGAAGTAGGATTAAAAGCGGTGCTTTTGGGATTTGCACTCGTGATCGTATTCATGTTGGTTATCTATAGATTGTCCGGCTTGGTCGCAGATATCGCACTTCTTGTGAACGTGATCGTACTTATGGCTCTTCTTTCCTTGATGGGATTCACTCTGACCTTGCCTGGTTTTGCAGGGATCATCCTTACAGTGGGTATGGCGGTGGACGCTAACGTGATTATCTACGAAAGGATCAAAGAAGAACTCATTGCAGGAAAGCATGTTTCTGCAGCGGTTGCTCAAGGCTTTGAGAACGCTTTCTGGACGATTATGGACAGTAACGTAACCACTTTGATCTCAGGTATTCTGATGATCAAACTTGGAAATGGTCCAATCAAAGGATTCGCGATCACTCTCTGTTGGGGTATCATCACTTCCTTGTTTACCTCCTTGTTCTTGAGTAGAATGATCATGGATCTATTGGTAAACAAATTAGGAGTTCGTAAACTCCAGATCGGATTCAAAAAACTGGAGTCCAAGAATGTTTGATTTTATAAAATATAAATACGTATCCATTACTTTCTCTACTATTCTGATCATAGTTGGGTTCGGAGTTACTTTCGGAAAATACGGCGGGTTTGCCACTTCTTTGGATTTTGATGGAGGCTTAAGAGCAGTTGTCGAATTTCCTGAGAATGTAGAACGTAAAAACCTGGAAGAATATTTTTCCTCTAAAAACTTAGAAGCTGTTTTGGTCCTGATGGACAAGGACAAAAACGATTACCAAATCGATATAGGCCTTGGTTCCGTAGACCAGATCAGACAACTCTATATAGATAGAAAAGGTAAAGATAGCGTCGAAGCTAAACAGGCTTCCGCGATTGATGCATTGATAGGCCTTTTACAAGAAGACTTTAAATTAGAAAAAAAGAAAATTCTCTCTGCGAACCAAGTAGGTTCCGTGGTGGGAGCTGAGTTGACTTCTACAGGGATTTCTCTTTTAAGTTTAACTCTTTTCTTCATCATGTTGTATTTGAGTTTCCGCTTCCAGTTCAAGTTCGCATTAGGCGCGATCTTAGCTCTTATCCATGACTTAGTGATCACAATCGCATTTATCGGATTTTTCCAAATTAAGCCGAGTGTTCCTATCATTGCGGCTCTTCTGACATTACTCGGATATTCCATTAACGATACTATCGTGGTATTTGACAGGATCCGCGAAAATGCCGGAAACTTGAGAGATACTTTCTCTAGAGTGATCAATCTTTCAATCAACCAAACACTTGCAAGGACCTTCAATACTTCCGTGGCAACTTTGATCTCTGTGGTTGCGATCATCATAGGCGGAGCAGTGGAGTTGTATGACTTCGCTTATGTTCTTACTTTCGGGATCATCCTCGGAACATTCTCCTCGGTATTCATTGCGGCACCGCTCGTGGACATCTACGACACTTTGAGTAAGAGGTGGAAACGCTCTTGAGCACAAGCCTCCCGGATCGGATTCGGGAGGAACTGACTCGTTATTCCTTTATCTCCACCGGATATTCTAGTCCGAATCCTCCGGTGGCCTGCGTTTTAGAAGACGCAAACACTAAAGAAATTCTCGCCTCTGCATCCACACAAAAGATCGGACAAAATCATGCAGAAAGAGAAGCATACCGTTTGCTTCGAGAAAAGTTCCCAAACGGAAAACTTCCCAGCCATATTGCGTATGTAACCTTAGAGCCATGCTCACATTATGGTAAAACTCCTCCTTGCATCGATCTATTCTTAGAAGAAAAACCAATTCGTTTGGAATACGGATGGAAGGATCCAAATCCTTTAGTATCTACTCATTCCGGTTTAAGTAAATTAGTGGATATGGGCGTTCAAGTTGTTGAAAATCCTAAGTTAGCCGAAATTTCTTCCCAATTCTTGTTCGGCTTCAAATCAAGAATTGAAAGAAGAAGACCCGCTTTTTTACTAAAAACTTCTCTGAGCAAAGAAGGCTATTTCAGTTCAGGAGAAGGTCATAGGGAGAAGATCTCCTCGCCAGAATCGGACGTGTTTCTCTCTATACTTAGAGCAAAGGTAGATGCGATCTTAGTAGGGCCGAATACTGTACGAGTCGACGAGCCTGGTTTGGATTTTAGAATACCTTCTTCTTTGCCGAAGACTACGCCGCGAATTTTGCTCGGATCTGAGGATGTAGATTCTAATCATAATGTTGGTAGGAGTTCCTACAATACTTTCAAAGGATTTTCGGGACTGGTCTCAGCAGTTTTGGAATATTCTTCCGATCCGAAAGTATTTCAGATCCATAAAGAAAAGGAAATGGATTACCAACCACTTAGAGTTTTCTTTTTACCGGATCAAAATTCGATCAGTCAAAACTTTTTAGAGAAACAAGGTAAGATCAATGAAAGGATTGGAAAGAAGAATGCCACATTCTTCTTAGATAGGAAAAAATCTTATGATCCGAATTTCTTAAGTAAATTAGAAGGACTTTCTAAATTTCCGTTAGAGAAGATCGACTTCTACGATATCTCCAGAATTTTAGAAATTTTACATTTATGGGAGATCAACACTGCACTCGTAGAAGGTGGAAATTTCCTATACAAACTATTTTCTCCGATCCTTACCGAAGATGATGCGATCCTACAAATCAGATCGAATACAGTTTCTTTTCCAAAAGGAATCTTGCCTGAATGGAAGGGGAAATTTTCCATGGAATGGAAGACAGAACTAAATACAGATCTTTGGGAGATGGGTAGATGTTCACAGGATTGATAGAATGCACCGGGAAAATTGAATCCGTCAAAGACACTGGAGACGGTAAAATTTTTAAGGTTTCCACTACTTGGAAAGAAGTAACAGTGTGACAAGCGCCATTGACCGAAATGGAGTCTCCATTTTTTAGATCAGGATCT
>NZ_NPDL01000008.1 GCF_002811475.1 Leptospira hartskeerlii | reverse complement strand
GTAGCTCAGTTGGTTAGAGCACGCGCTTGATAAGCGCGGGGTCATAAGTTCAAGTCTTATCAGGCCCGGTAAAAGACATGATTTTTATTCGAGATTCTCTGGCAAGGGATTTTTAGAATAACAGACAGGTTTTGCATTTACGGATTTCAAGATTCCACTTAGATTTGCCGCGTGAGATTCGGAAAAACAACCTTCTTTGCCCTCCTAATCTCTTCCTTTCTTTCTAGCTGTGGTCTCATCGGATCGGGCTTGGAACATTCTTCTGCGAAGAATGGAATTCTAGATTTAAGTAAACATTCTTTCGAAGACGGTAAGATCGTCCCTTTGGATGGAGAATGGGAATTTTATTGGGAAGAATTTATTTCATCAGGTGACTTCTCGGATCCAAAATTCAAATCCAAAAGAAAGTTTGTAACAGTTCCTTCCGTTTGGTCGGAAGGATTTTCAAAAGATCAAAATTCCTCTGGCCATGGCTACGCTACCTACCGACTTAAAATTAAGTTGGGAGAAAGAAAACAAAACCTAGCTCTCAAAATTCCTGACCTTGGAACTTCTTATATACTTTATGCAAATGGAAAGAAGATAGCAAGCGTGGGAGAGATCGGAAAATCGAAAGAAGACGCAAGAGCAAAGTATGAATTAAAAATTTCTTTAGTTTCCGATTCGGAAAATTTGGAGTTGGTATTTCATGTTTCCAATTTTCAAAACAGATGGGGAGGAGTTTGGAATTCCATTCAGTTGGGAGAATTGGAAAATGTTCTGAAGAATGTACAAAGGCGAAGAGACTTGGAATGGGCCTTGGTATTAATTGCGGCCACAATGTCTTTTTATAATGTATTCTTTTATTTTTTCAGAAGGAACGAATCCGCTCATATATTATTTGCATTTCATTGTTTTCTGATCATGATCCGTTCTTTGACAAACGGTGATTCCAGGTTAGCTTACGAATTTTTGCAGGGAATTTCTTGGGAATTGCCCAATCGTTTAGAATATATCAGTGTGTATGCTTCCGGGCCGACTTTGTACGCGTTCTTGTATAGATACTGTAAGACCGATTTTTGGAGAAGGTTTGGTCACTATATCTGTATTCCTTATTATATTGCAGTCTTTATCGTATTATTTTTTCCGAATGCATATTATACTCTCACACTTCTTCCCATCGCATTATATATGCCTTTGGTCACTATGCCAATTTGGTTGGTCCTACTCGCAATCGGTTTGAAAAGAAGGATAGAAGGAGGGCCCATTCTATTTGCTGGTTATGTGGTGATCAGTTTAGCTACCTTGAACGATATTATGCTCTTTTTGGGATTTTGGAAGGGTACCTATCTGATCCAATACGGAGAAGTTGCACTTATACTTGGATATTCCATTCTGATCTCTAAAATTTTCTCAGAAGCATTCCAACGTTCAGATACGTTGGGAACCAAAATGAAATCTCTTGTGTTCTCCACTAGAGAGATCATGCAATCTTCTTCTTATGATAAGGCTGCGGATACTGCCTTAAAGATCCTGCATGAAAGCGGAAAGGAACAAACCGTTTACGTATATTTAGAAGAACCGAATTCATCGGTTTGGAAAAGATACTCCATCTCTTCTTTAGGAGATTTGGAAACCGTCGAAGTTTATAAGTATGATGTGCAGGACCTTTTAGGTTTGGACCCTTCTTCTCTTGCTGAGCCTATGATCCAAAATAACAGGCTGATTGTATCCGTTCAAGATGAGCAACTCTATAAATTGATCTTTGATCTTCCTTTCGAAAGGTATTCGGATGATTCTCAAGTCGATTGGGTGAGGGGAATTGCTGATGCACTTGCGTTTTCAGTGCGTAATATTGCGAGGCAGGATAGAGAAAAGCTTGCGATGATCGGAGAACTTTCTGCTGAGATCGTTCATGATTTGGGGCATCCGATCGCGATGATCCGTCAAAATCTGAAAAATATCGGGTCCCGAAAAGGGAAATCTAAAGCCGGTCTTCTATTTCAGGCGGAGAAGGAGGTGGATGCACTTACGAATCTTACCTTAGATATATTAGATTTTTCTAAAAATCGGATTATCTTGGATCTGCAGAATGTGGATATTAAAACCTACTTTAAGGAAATTTTCGAGGACCTGGGAACTTTTTTTCAATCTACTAAGATGAAACTGATCTTTAAGATTAATGCAAAAGGAAGCATTCGTCTAGATCCTTTACGTATTAGGAGATTGATATTTAATCTGGCTAAAAATGCTGCGGAAGCTACTGATGAAAAAGGGATCTTTTCGATTCGGGTTGAAAAAGAGGAGGATGTTACTTATCTGATCTTCGAAGATAATGGAGAAGGTTTCAGCAAGGATATGGAAAAATATATTTTCGATTCAGGATTCGGGAGTAAAAAACCGTATGGAACAGGACTCGGGCTTTCTATTATCCGTAAAATCGTATCCGCTCATGGAGGAGAGATACTAGTTTCTTCCGAAGAAGGGAAGGGGACCAGGTTTACTATATTACTTCGTTCTTAATTTGGATCTAAGGATTTGAGTTGGACTAAAATTCTAGTCAATTCTACCATATTATCCACTTCTAATTTTTTGAATATGGATGCTCTATGAGCTTCGACAGTTCTAACGCTGAGTTTTAATTCTTCTGCGATTTCCCTGTTTAATTTTCCCTTGGACAAAAAGTTCAAGACTTGGCTTTCTCTTTTGGTAAGTTTTTTAACGATCTCGGCTACTTCTCTGATATGTTTTTCGTCGTAGCTGAAGTTTGCGATCTCTCCAGGAAATACTTTGCCCCTATTTAATACTTTTTTAATGGAAGCCATAATAGATTCCATAGAATCGCTTTTTAGGATATAACCATCTGCGCCTGCAGAGATTGCTTCTTGCAGATAGGACCAATCCCTATGCATCGTCAAAAATACGATCTTCATCTCTGGGAATTTTTTACGGATAGAATCCAGCTCTCTGATCCCATTTTCATCTTGTAGGGAAACATCGCAGATCAGAAGGTCCGGCCTGGCAAAGCTCATCATTTTGGTACCTTCTCTTATGGAAGAGGCAGAACCGCAATATTCATAATCCCCGGAGGCCTTGATCTCGGATTCCAATCCGGAACGAACAATGGGATGATCGTCTATTAAGAATATTTTAGGACGGGTTCGGACGGACATTTTCTCGGATTTTAGAGAATGTAGAGCCAATGGCAATCCTTAAAATTTTCTGAACCCGCGGAAATATTATAAAATCCTGAAGGACTTCTTCTTAATTGAACTCGTAGATAGCTTCGGATTCATTATAAGATCCGTAACCGGGCTGGGTGCATGTGGTTTCTGCATACCAAGGGTCGAAGCCGCCAAACCCAGTTCCGCTAGTATAATAACTTCTGGTCGTAATTCCGTTGTCTGTAGGGTAAGTGCATCTTCCGCTACGAGTATATGTGCCTCCGTTTAAACCGTTACAATCGTTTGAAGCCCCTACATATGTAGTTCCGCCTGCCAAGGTATCGTAACATCTGGCGTAGTCCATTTGGTTGGAGACTGAAGTCGCCTGGATCTGGCCGTTTGCAATATTTGTTCTGTAACTCGCAGGAAATGCACCGCTTGAATATTTAACTTCTATAATATAAGTTCCGCTTGTTAGATTCGCCTTTTTGAATTGGGCCCCTGCTTTTCCGTTTTCTACAATTGTAGTTTTGGAGCCGGTCGGACTGCTGTAATAGTATAAATTCAGGTTGGCTCCGAAATATCCGAAGATATTGAATAGAACGTCTCCTGTACTTCCTAACGTAATACTGAGATAGCTGTTTTGATCTGCAGCGCTGACAAGTCTGCTGTAACTGTTAGGCGCTCCTAAGGTAATATCTATAATCGGTCTGTATCTTACCGTTTTTGAAAGGAATGGATTACCATTTTTGGTGATTACCATAGGAAGAGTGGTGTTCTCAGCGATCCCTGAAATGGCAGGCATGATAAATTCTAAACTTCCATCTCCGGGGAGATTGATCCCAGTGGCTGCCTCTCCTCCGATTGTGATTGTATAATCGCCCGCCACTCCCGTAAAATTATTTGTAGTAAGAGTATTGTCCGAGCCAGGAAAGCCCTTTTCGAATACGATATCTGCAACAGGAAGATTATTGAGTAAGATCATATACATTAAAGGATCCGTACTGCTATTATCCTTTTTACAACCTACCAGACCGATCGTGTAGAATAAAAGAATATAGATCCAAGCTTTTCGATTAGGGGTCATGATTGATTTCCTTGCCTTTTTTTGGGAAAATTATGACCCCTAAGTAAATAAATTTCTATTCGTAGGATTACTAGGTTGGGTTTATCTTTTACGTAGAAACCGAAGGAGTTCGGTGGAACCGGTTTTCTATAATAAGAATATGCGAATTATTTATTTCTCTTAAAACTGATCCCTTTATTTCCAAGGACAGTCAGCCAGAAGTTGGAATCTCGGATGATCAAATGATACACTAAGAAGGTGAGAGCATATACCAAAATGATATGAAGTGAAAATTTGATCCAGATAGAAAGGCTTGTGCTTACGACCAAAAATCCTATCCCGAGAGAAATTGGATGGTGGATGAGATATACAGGCAAACTGGATTCTCTTAAATAAGAACTGAGTTTCCCCGATTTGTTAAAGAAGAGTTGGAAGAGTCGGATGAAAAATGCGATCCAGATCCATCCGCCCAAACATTTTAGAAAAATATGAAGTATTCTCATTCCAAACCCGGTATATCCGAAATAAGACCAGTATGGATCGATTGTGCTCACCCAATAAAATAGTCCGAAAAATATAAGAGATAAAGACCCGAGTAGAATGATCTCGAAAAGATCCGTTTTTCCTTTTATGATCGTATTTTCTTTTCCGATCAAAAAACTTCCGAATAAGAAAAAGCTGAAATCGTAGATGAACTGCACCGGTTCTATATTAAAATATTTTTCGTCCTTTAGAAAAAAGTAATTAATTCCACAGGTCCAAATCGTACACCAAATCCCTGCGATTAATAACGTTTCCCATTTTACGCTGGATCTTTTTCGGGATCCTTCTTCTCCATATCTGGAAGAAGGAAGTATGAGTGCTCCGATCCTAGAGGTTGCCGGGCGGACACCCAAATACAAAAATGTATATAATGCTAAATATAGTATGAACCAAAGGTGAGAAGGAGCCGGATTCTTGAGTAAGAATTCTTCCCATAAAAACTTGAAATAGTTTTCTTGATAACCTTCTTGCAATGCGTTTACATAGTATTGCATCGGTGCGAATAATATGATCCCTGGGATCAGAGGAAGAATGATCCTTAATGCTCTTAGTCTTAAGAATTCTTTTAACGTTTTAGAAAGATAAATTTTTTCAGTAAAGTATCCGGAAAGAACGAAGAACATGGGCATTCTAAAAAGATGCACCCACTCTCCGAACACATCAAATGCTATTGATCTATCATTATTTCGTAATGGATATATGATGATTGCGGCATACACGATCGCCACATGGAACGCTAATCCTAATAATAAGGCAAACGATCTGAGGTTGTCTAAATAGTCCAGCCTGCTTTGTTTGGCCGGTGAGCTTTGTTCAGCCAAGAATTACTGGTCCAATGTGTATTTAAAAAACGTATCCCGTATCAATATATGGCTGGGATCGTTTTTAGGTTGTTCGACCATCTTGTCTTTCACTAAAAGATTGATCGCGGATACCAAGTCCGTATGTTCCAATCCAACTCTTAAGATTGCCCATTTCATAAACGCAGCCAAATGTACCTTGTATTGCCCATCTTCTTGTTCCCCTCTCGTTTGTGCGAAAGTGACAAGTGCGGAAGTAACAATATTCTTTCTGTCTCCTTTTAAAAGACTAGCTATGGTTTGGTTGGTCTCTCTTAATCTGGAAGAAAGCATTTTTACCATCTTTAAAGAGAAAGAAGGGTTGGTTTGGATTAGGTTATAGAATACGCTCTCGGTGATCGCAAATAATAATACGTCGGTTTTTGCGATGGCTCTTGCGCTTCTTGGTTTGCGATCTACCAGCGCCATCTCACCGAACATATCCCCTTCTTTCAGTTCTATTAGAAGTTTGAATGCTTCTTTTACTTTTTTATGGATTCCCACTTTTCCTGAAAGGATCAGATACATTTGATCGGCAGGTTCGTTCTCATCGAAAATAACAGCGGATTCCTTAAAGCGGAGGCCGTGTTTGTTTACCATATCTTCTGAGATCTTCATGCCAAAACGGACTGGAAAAGTTTTTCGTCCTCATGTACGATATCGGCGATTGGTTGGGAGCCGCAATCAATTATTCTGGTAAGAAGGTGGGAACCTCAGAATTTTACGTTGACTGCCCGACCTTCGTAAGTAGCGTCTCATTCGTTTTCCCTAAGGAGGGAATCGTGAACACGAAAAAAATCCTCCTGCTCTCTGCAGCGTTCATTACTATTTTCATAATAGGTTTTGCACTCAAACCTTCTCCTATTCAACCGATCGCCTACCAACCTCCTGTCGATACAGGTTTGATCGGTGCCTTCCAAGAAAACAAAGCTTTGGAATCCGCAGAGCTAATCGCGCTCGGAAAGATACATGGTCCGGAAGATATCGAACCCGATGACGAAGGTAATATCTACTCCGCGAGTGAAGATGGTAAAGTGTATCTTATCTCCAAAGACGGAGAGATGAAAGCACACGCATTCACGGGAGGGCGACCTCTTGGGATGAAATTATTAGGAGATGGTTCCATTGTAGTTGCGGATGCGATCAAAGGACTATTAAAGATCGGCAAAGATGGAAAGGTAGAAGTTTTGAGCACTGAATCGGAAGGTGTTCCTTTCAAATTTACGGATGATTTGGATGTCGCTAAAGACGGGACTGTCTATTTTTCAGATGCGAGCGATAAATACGGCTCAGCAGAATATTTGTATGATCTAATGGAGTCAGTTCCTCATGGTCGCTTATTAAAATACGATCCTCATACAAAAAAGACCACTACTCTTATGAAGGACCTTTTTTTCCCGAACGGTGTGGCGCTTTCCAAAAACGAAGATTTTCTAGTATTAAACGAAACTTATAAATATAGGATCCATAGGTATTGGATCAAAGGACCTAAAGCAGGAACAAGCGAGATCTGGGCAGAGAATCTTCCCGGTTTTCCCGACAATATTTCCTCGGATAGAAAAGGTCACTTCTATCTAGCGTTATTTACCGTTCGTAATAATATGGTGGATAAGATCTTACATCCGCGTCCTTGGACAAAATCTCTGGTTGCTAAATTACCTAAATTTCTTTGGCCTAAGCCTCAGCCGTACGGTTTCGCGGTGATTTTGGACGAAGACGGAATTGTAGAAGCAAGTTTCCAAGAGCCTAAGGGAAAACATTTAAAAGAGATTACCTCCGTAAAAAGAAAAGGGGAGTATATCTATCTTGGAAGTCTTCATAACGATAGAATTGGAAAATTTAAACTCCCTCCCGAATTAATAAAAGAATAAATAAGGAAAATTGAATATATCATGGATTTATCCATACCAAAAGAACTAGACGAGGTCAGGGCAAAAGCAAAGGCATTCGTGGACGAAGTCGCCATCCCTGCAGAAGATCATTACGATTACGACCATGGCAGGATGCCTGAACCGATCGTTCAAAAGTTAAGAGAAGAAGCCAAAAAAAGAGGCTTATGGACAGCGCATCTTCCCAAGTCGGAAGGTGGTTTAGGTCTGGACATGGTTGGAACTGCGCTTGTATTCAGCGAGTTAGGGCGTTCTCCGATAGCTCCTTATCTCTGTAATTGTGATGCGCCGGACGAAGGAAATATGCACCTTCTTCACTTAGCTGCAAACGCAGAACAAAAGAAGAAGTATTATCATCCTCTTGTGGAGGGAAAGATCCGCTCCGGGTTTGCAATGACTGAACCTCCTCCCGGTGCGGGGTCGGATCCTAGTACTCTTTCGACTAACGCGGAGAAGGATGGGGACCATTATATTTTGAACGGTCATAAATGGTACTGCACCGGAGCGAATGGAGCTTCATTCTTGATTGTAATGTCCAAGGTAAACGATAGTTTCAGACGGACTTCTATGTTCTTAGTTCCGACGGATGCTCCCGGATATACGATGGTGCAGGAGATCGGAGTTTTAGGTTCACATGGTCCCGGTGGACATTGTGAATTAAAATTCGAAAACGTAAAAGTGCATGAGTCCCAAGTATTGGGAAAAATTGGAGAAGGATTTAGACTTTCCCAAGAAAGACTAGGACCTGCAAGGCTCACACATTGTATGAGATGGATCGGGCTTGCAAGAAGATCCATGGAAATCGCAAGAGAATACGCAATCAAAAGAGAATTGTTCGGCGGAAAATTATCCGATCATCAAGGTATCCAATGGATGTTTGCTGAATCCGCTTTGGAGATACAATCAGGATTTTTGCTTACGTTAAAAGCAGCCGACATTCTTCGCAAAAATGGAGACGCAAGGCAGGCTGTCTCTTTAGCGAAGTGGCAGGTGAGCGAAACATTGAACAAATGTATAGACAGGGCCATTCAGATCTGCGGGTCTCACGGTTTTAGCCGTTATCTTAAATTAGAATTATTTTATAGAGATGCTAGGGCCGCGAGGATCGCAGACGGTCCTACCGAGACCCATAAGATGGTGATCGGTAGGAATTTAATGTCCGGAAAGGAGAACTTCTGATCGTGAAAGATTCCGAATTGAAGGAAAGACTGGAATCATATTTAGGAAAAAGACTCCAAGGAACAGTAGAAATAGCTAATATGGTTTCTCTTTCGGGAGGAGCTTGCCAGGAAAATTTTTCAGCAGATATAAAGGTGAACGGCGGTCCGGAATCCGGCCAATACCAAACAGTCTATCGAACGGACAAAGGAGCAGCTTTACTCGCTTCTTTGTCTCGAATAAACGAGTTCAAAGTATGTAGAATGGCTTTTGAAGCAGGAGTCAAAACACCTGAACCGTTTTGGTTAGAATCCGATAACTCTGTTACAGGTAACCCGTTTTACTTTATGAAAAGGATCCAAGGTAAGGCCACAGGAAGATTTGTGGTAAAAGATCCAAGCTTAAATAAAGTTCGTAAACAGATCACACAAGAACTTGCGGAAAACCTTGCTCGTATCCATTCGGTAACTCCTGATAAATGTAAGGACGAAAAACTTAAAGAAGTTTTGAATCTTGGACAACATGTGAACGGCAAAACAGTGGCCCAAGGTTCCGTCCAGGCTTTACGTTTTCAGTTGGAGTCCATGGATGGAGCTTACCCTGCTATGGAAATCATTTTGAATTGGTTAGAAAAGAATGCTCCCGAAAGTGATGCCGAAGTTCTAATACACGGCGATTTTAGGACAGGGAACTTCATGGTGAATTCGGAAGGTCTGCAAGGAATTGTGGATTGGGAATTTGCACATTGGGGAGATCGCCACGAAGATCTAACTTGGTTGTGCATGAGAGATTGGAGATTCGGAAAACTGAATAAAGAAGCAGGCGGTTTCGCTGATCGTTCCGAGTTCTATGAGATCTATGAAAAGGCTTCCGGCGTAAAATTGGATCCTATCAAGATCAGATATTGGGAAGTAATGGGAAATCTTCGCTGGGCAATCGGTTGTATCGGCCAAGCAGAAAGACATCTTTCCGGAAAGGATAAAGGAATAGAGCTCGCGTCGATAGGAAGAAGGGCCTGCGAAATGGAATACGAGGCCATGAGACTCATTGAAGAGTCGATAAAATAAGGAAATCATCATGCAGGATAAACCAAGCGCAACGGAATTATTGGAAGCGATCCAGGATTTTCTAATGAAGGAGGTCCTACCCGAGTTCAGGGACAAGGACCTTCTCGCATATAAAACATTAGTAAGTTGGAATATGCTCGGAGTGATCTCCAGAGAGATACGCTCAGGTGAAGAATCCTTAGATAAGGAGCTTTCCAGACTTTCTTCTTTGTTAAGAAAAAAATCTGAGTTTCCTAAAACTTGGAATGAAAAGAAGAATCTAACTTCTACTTGGAATGAAGAATTGAGAGATATTATCCGAAAGGAAAAAAAATCTTTGGAAGATACGGAATACTGGAAACATATAAAAGAATCCGTAATCGAAAAAGTAGAGATCGTAAATCCTAGATTCACTACGGAATCCTAAATATGTCCGCAATATATCTGATTCGCCACGGACAGGCGAACTCCACGGGAGAAGATTACGATCTATTGACTGACAAGGGAAAAGAACAAGCTTTTGCCCTCGGAAAATACATGGCTTCTAACGGAGATTTTCCGGATAAGATCATCTCCGGAACAATGAGAAGGCATAAAGAAACTGCAGAATTTTTTATGAAGGGAGTCAGTTCCGTACGCTCTGATCTCGAAACGGGATCCGATTTTCATTCTTTTGATCCGAACTGGAATGAATTTCCTTCCGAGTTGTGGAAAAAATATGCAGAACATCTTTCTGCGGTAAGACCTGAGTTCCAAAGATCTTTATTACAATTTTCTAAAGTTCGATTAAAAGGTGGAGTTCGATCTGCTGCTTTATTTTTCAAACTAACTGAAGAGATCTTATCTGTTTGGAGAAAAGGGGACTTCACCCCGGAGGGGATTGAAACATTTGTGGACTTTCAATCCAGGGTGGACCTGGCCTGTGATACTTATTTCCAACCTTCAGATGCGGAAAGACTTTTTATTTTTACATCTGGTACTCCTATCTCTTTAACTTTGAAGAAGATGCTTAGGCAGGACGAAGATGTTTTTGCTTGGATGCCTTGGATCTGGAACAGTTCAGTGAGTATGTTTCGCTGGGTAAGAGGAAGGTATATACCCGTGAGTTTAAACTTCCTTCCTCATATTCCGGATAAGAGTGCCAGGACGTTGTATTAGGCAAAGCTTTTGGAAATAAAAAAGTGTGGACTTCGATCTTTGAAGGTGTAGGATCTTGCCCCGCTGATCCGCATGAATTCCTTGGTTTCCACACTAGAAATTCGTTCCTCAAAGGATAGAAATTTAGGGCTTCTCTCTATATATTTAGGGTCGGCATTTGTTCTTGTACTGTTTCTTCTTATATATTTCACGGATGAAACGGAATTATTACGTATCTACGATAATATACATTGGACTTCGTCTATCGCAATCGCTACGATCACTGCTTGGTTCGGTTACAAATCAGCAGAGGGGGAAACTAAACGATTCAGGTTCTGGTTTTTCTTAGGGCTTCTTTCTTATTTTTTAGGACAGGTGGTTTGGGATATCCAAGCAATTTCCAAGTTCTATAGTTTTCCGGCACCTAGCGACTTATTCTATCCATGGTTAGGGCCATTCTTTGCCATAGGGTTTGCTCGGTTCTTAAAAGATAGAGTTCCGGCTAACAGAATGAAGGTGGCAATAATGGACGCCTTAGGACTTGCGATCGCGGTTCTTGCAGTTACCTTAGTATTATATCTTTCTAAAAAAGAAGATAGGCCTTGGTTCCAATTATTGACCTTGTCGGTGTATCCAGTTTTCACTCTTTCCGCTGCATGTATCGGCGTTTTGATGAAACCTTCCTTACGTTTAAAGGCGGATCTTTCTTTTTTATGTTTGGTAATCGGACTCGCAGGAATGGGGATCAGTTGGTTACAATGGAATTCCATATTTTTGATCAGCGTTCCGGAAGATGGAACCTTAACGAATGCGGGATTTTCCGCCAGTATTCTACTTTTAGGATATGGGACCTTGACCTGGGTTCCAAGTTCTTCCGGAGAAATAGAAAAAGAATCCGGAACAGAGAGCTGGTTATTAAGAATTCTTCCTTTATTAGAAGTGATCGTTTGTTCTGCTGCTATCGTTCTTTCTTTAACTCTACCAGGTTTGCCTGAGATCATTCGGTTAGTGATCTGGTTTTCTGCAGGAGTAATGGTAGTGATCGCAAGCCTTAGGCAAAGTTTACTAGTAGCGGACTTGGCAACTGCGGAGTTTGTGATCCGAAATGCAAATAAAGAATTAGAAGTCACAGTTGCGGAGAGAACGGAAGAATTAAGATCAACGAATACGTATTTGGTGACTGCTAACGATAAACTTAGATCAGCCATGGACGAACTCAAAAAAACCCAAGAGAATTTGGTCCGATCCGAAAAGATGGCGGTTTTGGGAAGATTGATGGCAGGAATAGCACATGAATTAAATACTCCGTTAGGTGCGATTCGTTCTTCGACCGAAGGGATACGTTCAATTCTAAGTGAGCCTTGGGAAAAACTTTTAAAAGATTATTCTAGTTTCAACAAAGAAGAGAGAGAATTATGGGGGATTCTATTCAAGAAGGGAGGCTCAGTTAATTCCGACTTCGATTCGAAGGAAGAAAGATCCAAAAGGAAAAAATCAGAAGTTATTTTGAAAGAATCAGGATTGGAAAATTCCCTAGTAATGGCGGACGCTTTGACTGATCTAGGAATTTCTCCCGACCAGGTTGCCGAACTGGCGGATAAGATCCCAAAAGGGGAAAGAGGATGGATGATCGTAAGTAATGCATCTGCTCTTTCCAGTATTTCCAGATCCAGCCAACTAATCCTAGACGCTTCTATCAAAGCCTCTAGAGTGATCCAAGCATTAAAAAGTTATGCGTCCGGAGAAGGAGATTGGAAACCTCACTCAGAATCTGTTTCTCCTAAAGAACAGATAGAGAACATTATTACATTATATTATTCTAAAATTAAAAATAAGGTGATTGTAGATATAAATATCCCTGAGTCTGCAAGAGTACTCGGAGATCCTGAAAGATTGTATTCGATCTGGACAAATTTGATCACAAACGCATTACATGCTATGAATTATTCCGGCAGAATATTCGTAGACGCGGAACAAAAAGGAAACTTCTGGGAAATTTCTGTCCAAGATACCGGTAGTGGAGTGCCTTCCGAGATTAAAGATAGGATTTTTGATCCATTCTTCACTACAAAGTCTCCTGGAGAAGGAACCGGACTTGGCCTAGACATTTGCAAAAATGTGGCAGAGGAACATGGGGGGTCCATCCGATTCGTCAGTTCGGAAGAAGGTACAACATTCTACGTTATCCTACCCTTAGCGGAAAAGTTTTGATCCTTATTTGTACTAACACGCATGAATATTAAAAAGCCGCTCTTTTGCAAGAAGCGGCTTTATCGTTTTAAGATTTTTTAGGGACTTCGCTTCCTTTGATGAATGCGGGCCTTGCTCCTAATTTCTCTTCCCATGCTTTCAGCTTGGGGTAATCATCCAAGGAAAGATCGATATATGATCTCGCTTTCACCCAAGGCCAGGTGGCGATATCTGCGATACTCAATTCGCTTCCCGCAAGATATTCCGATTCTCTCAAACGTCTTTCTAAAACGGAATATAGACGTTTTGTTTCATCCACATAACGGTTAATTGCATACGGAATTTTTTCAGGAGCATATTTAGTGAAATGATTTGCTTGTCCTTGCATAGGACCTACTCCTCCCATCTGGAACATAAGCCATTGGATCGCAATGGATCTTTCTTTCGGATCTTTAGGTAGAAATTTCCCGTATTTTTCTGCGAGGTAGATCAGAATTGCTCCGGATTCAAAAACTGGAAAGTCACCGTTGTCTTTGTCTATGATGGCAGGGATCCTGCCGTTCGGGTTGATTTTTAAATACCATTCTTCCTTTTGTTCTAACTTGCTAAAGTCGATTGGATGTACTGTATAAGGGATCCCTAATTCTTCCAGCATGATGGAAGCTTTTTTTCCGTTAGGCGTCCCTGCGGTATATAATTCGATCAAATGATTCTCCTGTGTTTCGGCCGGCAAGATCCGAATATGATTTGTACTATATTTTTTAGACTTTCGGCGGAACTCTTTTTAGTACAAATCCTTTTTATTTTTACCAAGATCCGAGCGATCAGGCGAAAAATACCGAATGTATAATATGTCCTGACAGGAGGAGCATACTCAAAATTCCTAGATCGTATGAGATGTTTCTCCAAGGTTGTTTATGAAGAAAATAGAAAGTTGCATGTAATATTCTAGATATTATGAAAATTCCGGAATAAATGATGGTTCCCTCGTGCCAACTATAAGTATGAATGTATCCGATCAGTAAGAATAAGAAAATTGGAATATTCTCCAAATCGTTCCGGAATACTCCGTTTGCAGTAGCGACTATCGTATGGTCATCTGTGGCCGGAAATGAATTGGTAAAAAATTCCGCGTCTTCTTTCCAGCGGAATGTTTTAGTTTTGATCCGGACCAAACCTTGAATAATGGAAGTGGAAAGTAATTTAAAAAAAAGAAGCACTGAAACGATCGCAAAGACTTGCCAAGAAGATTCCATTCTACACTCCTAAGTGCAAAGATTGACGGAGCATAGGATCGGACTTGAATCGGATTAATGCGAGCAAAAAATAAAGTTACTCGGATCTCAGTTTCTCTTTTTTGAGTCGTTTCCTGATTTCTTTTCCTCGTTTTTGGTTCTCTTCCAAAACTTTCACAATGATATCTACTGGAAATGAGGTGCCTTGGAACATTCTAGAAATAACACGATCAGGCATATCGTACCAGCGAGCCTTAGAGGAAAGAAGAAGTTCCCCTGTCTTTTTTAGATGTACAGTTCCTTTTGTGTAAAGCCTTCTGCGTCTGACCATGGTTACCCAACAGCGGACTTCTAACTCTTCTCCTAATGGACATGCTTTGTAATAACGCATATACAATTGGTCGGTCATTACAAAATGCCCTAAGTGAAAACATAGAACGCCTTGTGCTTCATCTAGTAGAGTTGCGAGTGCTCCTCCATGAGCATAACCTGGTGCTCCTTCAAAATCTCTTTCTATAGTCCAAGCAAAACGGACTTCTCCGCTTGGTTCGTGAAAAGGAAAGCTTGCGTGTAAGCCTCTTTTATTTTCCGGTCCACAACCGAAACAATTCTTATGATGCCAGTCTTGTCCGTTTTGGCTGGCCTTGATATGTCTATAAATGTCTTCCGTAGTCATCAGTTTGTTTTTATCTTTTTAACTACCATGGAAAAATCCTAAAGATCCTGAACAAGGACGAAATTCGAGATCGATCCGTAACGAACAGTGTATTTGTTTTGCTCCCGAACAGAACGGAAGAAGACCCAAATCCTTCTTCAAATCCCTTGACCGATTCTTGCCAGTTTATAATCTCTCTTACGTCGAGGAGTAAACGATGAAGGCTGCAGTATTAGAATCCGGAAAAAGAAATTTGATCATCAAAGAGGTTCCAATCCCGCAGCTCGGGCCGGAGCAAGCTAAGGTAAGGATCAAAGCCTGTGGAATCTGCGGTTCGGATCTACATTTAGTATTACATGGGACTTTAAAATGTAAACATTATCCTCAGATTCCCGGACATGAGGCTTCCGGTGTAGTAGAAGAAGTCGGTGAAAAAGTCACTCGTTTCAAAAAAGGAGATAGAGTGGTGATTGCGGCAGGAACAAGTTGCGGCGTATGTTCTCATTGTCTTGCTGGAAGAGAAAATCTTTGCAAAGAGATAGGAGTATTCGGCTTCGATAGAGAAGGTAGTTTCGCAGAATATAATATAGTAGAAGAGCGTTATCTTTATCCTTTACCTGACTCAGTTCCTTTTGAACAAGGTGCGATCTTAGCGGATGCAGTTTCCACGCCATACAATGCAATCAAGTTCAGAGGAAAGATACAAGATGGAGACAATGTAGCAGTTTTCGGATGTGGTGGACTTGGCATTCACGGTGTGGTGATCGCCAGAGCATTGACCAAAGGTAAAGTGATCGCTCTGGATGTGGACAGGGGAGCCTTGGAAAACGCTAAAGCTTATGGCGCGGACGAAGTTGTAAATCTAAGAGAAGTAAAAAATCCCGGTAAGACCTTAAAGGAAATTTGCAAAGGGGGAATAGATCTTCTCGCAGACTTTTCGGGAAGAATGACAAATATAGAAGAGTCACTTCGTGCAATGAACCCTGGGGGAAGAATGGTGCTTGTAGGGATTGGAAGAGAACCGTTAAAGTTTTCCATCCCATTCTCAATTATTGAAAAACAGATTACTGTTGCGGGTTCTTACGGTTCTGATAGACGCGCTATCCCTGAATTGATAGATCTTTATGTACAAGGAAAATTGAATCTTAGTAGATCGATTACAGATGTAAGAAAATTAGAGGACATTAACCAAAGCTTACAAGATCTGGAGGACAGAAAAGGAAACCCGATCCGTTTTGTGATCGCTCCTTAATTGTTTTAAGAACGAACTTTGCTTGCTATCGTATCCGCCTCCTAAATCCTAACGGATAGATAGCTGATGTTTAAAGAATACTTACAGTACGTACTTTCCAGAGGACAGATCCGATTCATCGTACTCGTCCGATCCGTTTTATTTTTATTAGTATTTAGTGCAATCCCTGCGATGCAGGCGGGAGGAGCAGTTGCATTGGGCGGAGTCCTGATCATTTTAGGATTACTTGGGACTTATGTGATGAATGGATTCGTGATCCGATCCGGAATGGATCCTGAAAAACCTATAGAATTTTCCAAATATTTTATATTCTTGCTTACCTTAGCTTTGTTTATGATCTTTTTCTTTTTGATCGTTGCTCGATTGATAGAACCTTTTTTAGGAACACAATTACAAGAATTCTTAAAAAAACAAAGCACTGAACCGAGTACTCCTTTGCCGGCGGAATTCGTTCGATTCTATCTGATATTCGCATTTGTATTAGGACTTATTTTACACCTGATCCTGCCCGTGCTTTTTGCCAAACTGAGTTTGATCCAAGGGTTAAAAGAATTACCAAGCTGCATCAAACGTTCCGACTATATAGTCGCGGCTTGGACTCCTTTTGTGATTATGTTTGTTCCGGATCTATTGGTTTCTCTCATTTCTAATTCGGAAGAAATGATGGTTTCTATATTCGGGCAGATTTTACTGATAGTGATCTTCTTCTTTATGCTTACCTCGGATATTTTTTTGCAATACCCGACTTATTATTTAGTTCGCACGGAAAAGAAGACCACAGAAGGTTCAGAAAATAATTCCTAAGCTTTTAAGAAGCTCATAGTATCTCTTAAACTTTTTGCGATATTCAAAAGACCTGTTGCACTTCCTGCGATCTCTTCCGAGTTCGCAGCGCTGTTCTGAACGGTCACAGAAATATTAGAAACCGCATTTGCAGTCTCAGAGATAGCCACCTTTTGTTCTTTAACCGAGGTTCGGATCTCTTCCGATTTAGAATCCACGTCGTTAACTGCGGTGATGATTGTTGCCTTCTTCTCTTGTTGGACTTTCATTGTGGAGACAATGTTATCAGAAGAAAGTTTAATAAAGGAAAGGCCTTCCAAAATTTCCGCATAAACTTTTACACAACTATCCACAAAGTTTTTACCCGATTCGATTTCTTGATTACTCGTGCGAATTAAGCTTTCGATTGTTTTAGTACTTTGATCCGTTTGTTCTGCGAGTCTGGTAATTTCTGTCGCTACCACTGCAAATCCTTTTCCGTGTTCTCCTGCTCTTGCTGCTTCTATCGCTGCGTTTAATGCAAGAAGGTTTACTTTTTCGGAAATTTCCTGGATGATAGCCGTGATGGATCTCATTTCGCCCGAGCTGGATTCAATTTTTATCATACTCTCGGAGAGGCTTCCCATCGTTTTTTTACCTGCTTCCGTTTTGGAATACATATCCGAAATTTTTCCCAAAGAATCGGAAACAGAATCTCCTACTTTAGTGATCAAACTATCTAACTCTTTCATTTCTCCTGAAAAAGAGAGAATAAGCTTATACTGACCTTCTGCATTCGTAGTGACCTGTTCCATACCTGCGCTGATCTCCTCGATAGACGCTGAAATTTGTTCCACTGAAGCGGATTCACTCTGTGCGTTCTCCGAAAGATATTCACTGGATTTAGAAAGTTGTTCCGCAGAGGCTAAGATGGATTCGGAAAAAGATAGGATAGAAGAAAGCATCTCCTTCACTTTGGCCTGAAAATTTCGGAACACTAAGGATAGAAGGTAAAGTTCGTCTAGATTTAGATCGTCTTCTTCCACTTCTATCGGATTGCTAAAATCTGCATCTCGGATCGAAGTTCTGACTCGGTTCAGACCTTGTACAAGTCGGATCGAAAATTTAATAGAGGCATACAGAATATAGACAAGAGTAATTGCAGAGAGTGAAAGAAAGACAGTGAGACTAAATGCGTATTCTGTTTCCGCTCTTTGGTAGATCCTTTCGGAAATAAGTAGCTGGACTGAGATTAGCTTTTCAATATTTCCCGCAACAGGATCTATCATAGAATACATCCTATCGTCTGCAAAATTTCCCAATCCTTCCTTGTCTTTCGCGAGCATGAGTGCCCTTGCTTCTTCCACACTCTTGTCTGCATTCTCAAAGAGAGGCTTTAATTTTTCGATCAGGACGGTTTCTTCTTCTACCAAATGGGTTTGGAGATATGAATTCCATTCCGACTTGATCTCTTTCATCGCCTTATCCAGATTTTCGATCCCTTCTTCATACGTAAAAGCTCCGCTTCTTACCTTATGGACACAATCTACGATGGAAATTGCGTAATGATCAGAGATTGTTTTTAATTGTTTTAATGGGATTAATCTATCATTACGAATGGTTTCTATATCGTTGATCCTAGATGCTGAATTGATGAGAGAAAGAGCCAGTATGATTAAAAAAGGAATTAATACGGAAGAGAATAAGATTGCTAGTTTTAATTTTAAGCTTAGTCGCAAATACCATTTCATGAAAACACTCCGGGCGGGGAGTGTATCATAGAACGCAATTTAAATCGAGCAAATTAGAACGCTTTCAACAATTAAATGAGAAGAACGATTTTCATCCGGAAGAATTTATTTCCTATGGGACCTATCTTTTACAAAACCAATCTTAGTATACGAAATGGAATTTACTTGAATGGAACAAATGTTAGTAATTTGATTTAGCCTAGCATGAATGATTGTAGCGATTGCTATAGACTTGACAGGTTCGGATTAGCGACTAATGTCGGAGATCGAGCCCCCTGGCTTTATATAATACGAATGTTATAAAAAGGGAGAGGCGGTAATGAGCCTTCTGAAACAAAAAATAGAAAGAGAAAAAAAATCCGGGAAACTGCTACTACTCCGTTTATTGATCCTCGCGTTTGCGATCAGCGGATCTGCGCTGTCCTTATCTGCAGCATTTTCATTAAAACAAATCCCGGATTCAATCGGTCCGGATGGAAGAAATATCTCCAGACAGTTTTTCCAATTTTTGAAAACTGCAATTATCAAAAACAAGTATGATGGAAGGGCGGAAGGTTTTCATAAATACCTGGATCGTTCCTTGGAGAGATTTGAATTAAAAAATCTGTTTAATTCTGAATACATGACTAAGGATGATAATGGACAGCATTATGTTACCTATCGAGGTAGATTTGCGAACGATGGATACAAGGTAAGTCTTGAAACCATACGTATGAAGGATGTTCCGATCCCTAGTTTCGGTGATTTTACTGCTGAGTTTGCATTAAAACATAATCCGAATCCAACATATGGTGGGAATTCCTACTCGGGAAATTTGGATGTTCTTACCCATCTCGGACCATTCACTCATAAACATGGATTGAGTGCGATGGATTCAGGATTACACTTTTTAGATGCGAATAATCTAAAATCTATCAACGCCCCTGAAACCACTTCTTTCAAAAAAATTAAGGACGCGGAAGCAAGAAAGGCGATTAACGATTTCACTGAATCGTTCCCTGCTCTAGCAAAATTTATGGGTTACTATTTCGGTTTGGATTCTTTGTTGAAGGTCCAACAAGACGGAAAACTTCCTGGAGTAACAGCTTTCACATTCGAAGGAAATATTGAACAAACTCTTATGAGGGATTATCCGGATCTAGGCGATTATCTGGATGATATCAAGTATTTAGGTTTTATTAAGTTAAGAATTACGAATGTTTCCGGAAGGTCTTTGGCGGAATTCGCGATTGAATCCAAGACAAGAGAGATCCGTTTTAAGTTTTTCACTCTGAACGGCAAAGTTATTCCATACGATACAAAGGGAAATTTTTATCCTCAGGAAGCTTTTACGCTTAGTTCTCTTTCTGAATTTCCTTTCATAGTGAAAGCGAGTTTAGAAGCGAATCTTTACGGTTTGATGCTGGAAAACAACGATGTTCAATTGCTTGGTAGATTCTCCAACACGGCAACCTCCGGCATTCTGAACTTGAAAATAACTAAGATCGAAGAATTTGATGTAAGCGGTGCTTTCGGATACTTTGCTCCTTCTTGGGCAATCAACATATTCATTCCGGGAAATCTCCAGTCCATCATCCATGAGTTCACCGAAACTTTAGTAAAGGCGAATAATGGAAAAGGGACTAGCATTGTACTAAGATGGGATAGAGATTCTTCTAAAACCGCTATGAGGACCCATATTGAAACGGAGTTTTTGGATAATTTTTTCATCCGATTCGGTTTGAAGATCTGGAATCATAAGGTTCTTCCGGACGAAGATGCTAAGGATGATATAAGAGCTGTGCTCTCTAAGACAATCGATCTATTGCTGAAAGGAATTTAATATTCTTATAATAGCATAATCTATTGGATTACAGATCTAATAAGGATAAATGCTCACATGTAAATATGTGAGCATTTATTTTCTCCCTTTAAGATAATTTCCAAACGTTTTCTTTTGCAGAATGGCCCTTTAGTCCGCTTTCCATTTCCTGGCTTAAAAGATTTTTTATAGTAAAAGTATTTTTATAATGAAGATTTACTTCTTCCGTTGAAATAGAGAAAGGAGGACCTGCAAGTTTAGTTTGGTCATATTCGAAGGTAATTAGAAGTTGGGGCGCTTTATTCGTAATTTGGGTTAAATGTGCGGAATAACGGAGTCTAATTTCGTAAGGAAGGGCTACTAATGCAGCTCTATCATAGACAGCATCCACAGGTCCTAAAACTTCTTTAGATAAATCGAATATATCTCCTACAAAGATATCAATACCTTTCGCACTAAATAGAATAAGTTTTCCTAATTTAGAAATTTTAGGTTCTATTCCTAATTCTTGAAATAGCTGTTGGATTGCCATCTCTGCGAGTTCCGCGCCTGCGACCCGATAGCCATTCGAAAGAAACCAGGCTATATCCAAAGTCTTTCCGCATAATGGAAGAAAGATACGGCTATCTTTAGGTATGGAAAGTTCTTTGAAATATTTAAGTAGAAGCGGGTTCGCCTCACTTTCGTGGAAGGCGATATTGTTTTCTTTCCACCTGCTTAGCCAAAAGTCTCTATCCATTTTTGATCCCTCTAATTCGAACTCTGTAATTTTGTAGGAGTTCCAATCCATAATATTTGTTTAAGAACGTTTTGCAACACTTTCGGTGTTTTGGCAAAGGTTCAGATATTTGCTCGAATGGCCGTAAGCTTGGATATGCGCACATTTGCGAAGATTCGGAGATGTGGTTATAAAATACCCATTATTTTATTCTAAATTTCTCAAGAACGACCACAATCATCCCTTAATTTTCGTTAAACAGGCGCTATGGTTCTTCTCGTTATTAAACGAATTATAAAAATAAAATGGAAATTTTCCTTGCAAGAGATTCGTTTTTAGTCTCTTTAAATGGCAATGGAAATTTTTGTTTGGAAAGGCGATATCACGTCCATTCAAACGGATGCGGTGGTAAATGCTGCCAATTCTTCCTTATCTGGAGGAGGCGGAGTGGATGGTGCCATTCATAGGGTGGGCGGACCAAAGATCATGGAAGAATCTAGGATATTAAAGATCAAAAAATACCCAAACGGTCTTCCTACTGGAGAATGTGTACTCACTTCTGGAGGGCAACTTCTTGCTAAGTATGTGATCCACGCGGTGGGTCCGGTTTGGAAAGGAGGAGATTATCAGGAGGCTTCTTTATTAGAAACCTGTTATAAGAATATTCTACGATTGTCTTCGGACCGTGCTTTTGAGTCGATTGCTGTCCCGAGTATCAGTACTGGAATTTATGCCTATCCAAAAGAATTGGCGGCTCCTATCGCAGTACGGACTATCTTAGGGCATGGGGACCAATTCCCTAGAAAGTTGATCTTTGTTTGTTTCGATCAGGAAACAAAGGGTATATATGAGGAAATCCTAAATCAATTCGGAGTAAGCTACAAAGAGGGAATTTCTTCGCTTTAATATTTTAAAGACCTATACCTGCTGCTTCTCCGCAAGTAGTATACATATCTTGTTTCGGGTCCAAAGCATAAGACTCGTCGGATGTTGCCTTTCCTAAATTTCCGTTGATCGCGCTGTCGAACAAATTCGTATTCACGCAAGATCCGGAGGAATCATTACATTGAACGCTTGCAGGAGGGCTTGCTCCATTTGCCAAAGTATTCAACCAGGTAGCAAAATTAACTCCTCCACTGTTTAAAGAATACATTTCATTATAAGTGGTGATTGTATGAATATCTCCCGGGCCTATGTAATATCTATAGTTGGTTTTGGTTGCCGCGTCTTTCATTTTTGAAACTGCCTGTTTGGACCAATCACAAGTTGTATAATCGTTAGAGCTGGAAGAATTTCCATCAGGCACTGAACTTCCGTCGCTATCCCCGTAGATGACAGAATACGATTTTCCTGCTTGGTACGGATCGGAAGTAGCTGCAGTCGAATACGTTAAAGTGGAATTGTTGATCTTATTGATCTGCCCCATCGTATGATAAAAGAATCTTTGGTTTCCATCGAACAATGCACTGTATTGCCCGAGAACATCTCCCGGATATTCAGTAGCCACCTTTTTGAAAAAGTCATTAATAGAAGGCGAAGGTCCGGTTGTATAATTTGCCCCGACCCCATTCACCCAAATAGGAAGATTAGAAGAAGAAAAACCGGTTCCGCTTCCGATCCCATTTGTTTCTACACCCCAAGAACTTTCGAGTAATGGAAAAAATGCAGGGCCAATCGTGTATGCTCCAGTGGGCACTACTGCATTGGAAGCGTCAGATAACATTCTTACCTGAGCACCTGAATCAATTGTAGTTACTGTTTCTCGAATAATCGGATAATTTAATATAGCCCCGTAACCTCCCGCGCTTTGGCCGGTCACAAAGACCCGGTCCAATTGAGGATAGGAATTTTGGACAAATTTCAGAACAGAGATCACATTATCATAACCATGGTGTTTAATGACCCCGCTCGTATACGTTTTGTCCTTACTTCCTATATGCAGATCTCCACTACAATAGGGGACAAATATAATATCATAATCTTTGAATGGGTTTGCAGTTACGGATTGGTCTATAACTCCTTTGAATAAAAGGTCTAATGCAAAATCCGGGACTGTATTTAGCTGATTAAAATAAGTGACGGTGTTATTTCCAAAACAGTTTGCATTATCCCAACAAGCTCCTCCTCCCATAAAATTGATCAGAAGTTTTTTATTGTTCGCAACTACAGTCTTTCTGAAAAAATAGAAGTTCACATTCCCTTCTGTGCCACTGCATTTCGGATCGAATATCGCAGTGTATGTATAAGGTGTTGCCCCATGATCCACCTGGGTGGTGAAAGTTCCTGGCTCAGGAGTAATCCTTACAAATGGGCTTGTGACCAGATCTATAATGAATGCATTGGTGAGAAGTTCTTGGGTATTGTCTTTATCTTTTGTGCAGTATATTTGAGAGAATAATAGAAAGATTACAAGAAGTCGGATTTTCATAAAAGCCTGGTATCGCCTTTTGACCGGCGATATCTGCTATAGTCTATTCCCAGTTTATAGAATGTCAAGGACCGAAACAGGTCTCATACAGATCTTTATTGTTATCAAATGAGTCCTGGGAGGTTGCTCTTCCTAGGGTATCGTTCAGAGAATTTGACCCGTAATTTTTATCCGTGCAAGGATGAGAGCCGGAACCTAAAGAACAATCTACATCCGTAGGAGTTCCTACATTGGATACGATTGATTTGAGCCAGGTATTAAAGTTCACTCCGTTACTTACAAGTCCGTACATTGTATCACTCGTAGTGATAGTATGTATATCTCCCGGAGCTCTATAGTAATAATATTTGTCACTCGGTGCACCTGTACCAGTCATTGCAGTATTTGCATTGATCGCCCAGTTACAATTAGACGGAGTATTGCTGGTGTTACCAAGGTCCGGTACGTCTCGAGCGTCCCCCGGTCCGAAATAAGAACTGGAATCCGAATAAGAAGGAGAACCTGAGTCTATAATCCCCATCACATTGAAAAACCATCTCTGGGTAGAATCGAATGCTGCAGTGTATTGTCCCACAACATCGTTTGGATATGCAGTTATGATCTTGCTAAGATAATCTTCGATAGAAGGAGTTCCAGTTGTCAAATAGTTGGAACCTACTACCCAGTCCGGAATATTCGGCCCACTTCCCCATTGCGTATTTACTATAGTGGAGAAAAATCCGTTGATCACTGCTCCATTCGAAGCATCCGCAACTAAACTCATCTTATTGAAACTTGGGAATTTCGTATTATCGGAGAATACTGCACGAATATGAGGATAATTTAATATTGCTCCATAACCTCCGGCACTTTGGCCGGCGACCACTACGTCGGTCACTTGAGTATAATTGGATTGGATATATTTTAAGACAGAAAGAACATTATCATGTCCCCTATGACTATAAACGGAAGGATCTGAGGAAACATATGGGTCGTCGTAAGTAGCCACATCATTGGAGCCAATATGAAGATCTCCAGTGCAATACGGAATAAAGAGAACATCATAATCTTTTAATGGATTAGAAGAATTTCCCGCATCCAAAATCCCTTGGAAAGCAACTTTGACGAAAAGATCAGGCACATCATTTAGGAAATTGAAGAATGTTGTGGTATTCACTCCGAAACAATTATTATTACTCCAACAAGCTCCACCCCCCATAAAGTTGATGAGCAGTTTTTTATTATTTGCAGAAACAGATTTTCGGAAGAAATAAAACTTAGTATTCCCTGAATTTCCGAAACATGCAGGGGAGTATTGTTTGCCTGGCGTTTGGTAACTGGTATTTGTGTTCGGGATTATGATTGTATCGTTAGTTGGCGGGGTGATCCTTTCGTAAGGATTGTAGAGAACTTCTGCTAAAACTGCTCCTGTGAGAGCCTTCGTATTGTCTGGTTCGTCCTTTTTGCATCCGATAAAATATAGCATCGGAATTAAAAAGAGAAGAGATAGGTTTTTAGCCTGCATTCGTTTGATCCCCGTTCTAGAAAACAGTCGAAATGTTTATAGTCCGCGCTAGAGCTCAGGCCATCAGTCAATGCCAAGTCGCGGGCTTCAAGAGCCTGGACCATTTGGGACAGGCTCTTATATATTTCATATTTAGACTGACGCAGATCTCTAAAGATTCAAGTCCTTTTCCTTTTCGAAGAAAAAGAATGATTTGAGTAATAGAAGCAAACCCAAAAACTGGAATCGGTCCGATTATTTTTTAAACCGAAGGTGAAACGTGGATCTTTTTGATAATATGGGCGAAGTTGAAGGAAGTATCATACCGGTAGATTCCATACTTCCTCCCGAATTATTCTTGGTGCCTATTAAAACCAGACCGGTATTTCCCGGGATCATCACCCCACTTATTGTTCCGGGGGGAAAATTTGCAAAGGCTGTGGACGAGGTCTTAAAGGGTAATTCTTTCATTGGGCTTGTTCTTCTTAAAGATGAGGAGAATGAAAAGAAAACGGAAGAGAATATTTACGATTTTGGTGTAGTAGCAAAGATCTTGAAGAAGGTGAATCTTCCTGACGGCGCCGTAAATATTCTGATCAATACTGTTCGCAGATTTAAGGTAGAATCTTTTTCTTCCGTAGAACCTTTATTAATTTCTAAAGTAACCTATCCGGAAGAAGAACCTGGAGCTTCTAAAAATACGATCAAGGCCATGATGAGGACCTTGCTTATTATGACCAGGGAGCTTGCACAAAATAATCCTCTTTTTACCGAAGAAATGAAACTTACCATGCTGAATGTAAACGAGCCGGGTAAGATGGCGGATTTCGTATGCAGTATTTTGAATATAGAAAAAGAAGATTATCAATCCGTAATAGAATCGGTAAATTTGAAGGATCGGATCGAAAAAGTCCTGCTCTATTTGAAAAAGGAAATTGATCTTGTTAGCCTCCAGAGAGAGATCCAGGAGAATATCCAGGACAAAATCGATAAACAGCAAAGACAATTTTTTCTAAGAGAACAGTTGAAGGCCATTCAGGCTGAACTTGGTCAGAAAGAAGGTAAATACGAGAAGAAATACGAAAAATTCTTAGAGAAACTAAAAGCTATTCCTGCAGATCCGGAAGTGATCGAAGAAGTGGAACGTGAAATGGAAAAGTTTTCCTATACGGACCAGAATACCGCGGATTATAACGTTATTCGAAATTATTTGGATATTATGGAAAGTCTTCCTTGGGAGGCTGCTCCTGCCAGAGAGATCGATCTAGAAAAAGCCAGAAAAACTTTGGATCGAGATCATTATAAACTGGATGATGTAAAGGAAAGGATCTTAGAATTTTTGGCGGTGAAGAAGTTGAAGCCGACCGAAAAGGGTTCCATTCTTCTTTTGGTTGGACCACCCGGGGTCGGAAAAACTTCTATCGCTAAATCTATCGCGGAGGCCATGGGCAGAAAGTTTTTTAGATTTTCCGTCGGCGGAATGAGAGATGAGGCCGAGATCAAAGGACATCGTAGGACTTATATCGGCGCGATGCCGGGCAAGATCATCACTGCATTAAGAATTACTAAAGAAAAAGATTCTGTAATCCTTTTGGATGAAATAGACAAGCTTGGCCTCGGAATGCAGGGAGATCCTGCGGCTGCACTTTTGGAAGTATTGGATCCGGAGCAGAATAAAACATTTAGAGATCATTATCTGGATCTTCCTTTCGATCTTTCTTCAGTATTCTTTATTGCTACGGCAAACACATTGGATTCTATTAGTAGAATACTTTTAGATCGTATGGAAGTGATCAATCTTTCCGGTTATATCACGGATGAAAAGGTCCAAATCTTCAATAAACATTTATGGAAGAAGGTCCTGGAGAAAAACGGAATAGAACCATACGGGATCCAAATAGACAAAAAGGCCGTTGTCACTCTAATAGATCATTATTCCAGAGAGTCGGGAGTGAGAGGTCTGGAAAAACAATCCGATAAGCTGGCAAGAAAACTCGCACTTCAAATCGTAAAAGGAGAATCTTATCCGAAACATATCGAGCCTTCCGATGTGGAAAAACTTTTAGGAGTTCCTAAATACGTGGATGATAGGATGACCAAACCTACGGTTCCCGGAACTGCTTTGGGACTAGCTTGGACTTCCGTAGGAGGAGCAACATTACTTATCGAGGCGGTATTCGTAAAAGGAAAAGGTGGGATCCTTCTGACCGGGATGATCGGAAAATCGATGGAAGAATCTTCCAGTATTGCTCTTAGCTATATTAAGAATTTCTTAGGTAGTGAGGAATTGTTCACGGAAAAAACGATCCATCTTCATGTTCCTGATGGCGCCACTCCAAAAGACGGGCCGAGTGCCGGGATCACAATGGCGACTACCATTCTTTCTTTAGTGCTGAATAAAAGGATCAAACTTGGATTCGGTATGACCGGCGAATTGACTCTGACCGGAGAAGTTTTAGCGATCGGCGGTCTAAGGGAGAAAGTCGTGGCTGCAAAAAGAGTCGGAGTCCATAAGATCATATTTCCTTCCGACAACAAACCTCAGTTAGACGAAATACCGGACTATGTTAAGAAGGGAATGGAATTCTATCCTGTTACTAAATTTGAAGAGGTTGCTAAAATTCTATTCGAGCCGAAAACGATCGAGGGAATTTTGAAACCTAAAACGGAACAGGTCGCAGTTGCAAAGAATACAAAACCTTCTCCAAAGAAGAGGGCGGCTTCTCGTAAGAAGAAGTAAATCTTCCGTATTTGGCCCTTTATGGCGGGTCCTTAAGTAGATCAAAATAATTTGCTTTTTAGGACCCGTTTCCGACCCTGTTCGGAGGAGACCATAATGGGCGTACCTTTCATAGATATTAAAAGATTCGAGCCGGGATTACTAGAAGCTTGGGAAGATAAAGTAAAAACTCTCAGCAAGAACGCCTCCTTTATCGGAGGAGAAGAAGTCGCATTATTAGAAAAAAATCTGGCAACAGCCGCCGGGACCAAATATTCGATCGCATGTGCGAACGGAACTGACGCGCTTCAATTGGCGCTGAGAGCCTTAGGAGTAGGAAAGGGAGACAAGGTATTAGTTCCAGACTCTACCTTCTGGGCAACATTCGAATCGGTAGTAAACGTAGGCGCTGATCCTGCTACAGTAGATACAAATCCGGACGATCTACAAATGGATTTCGAAGAATTCAAAAAAGCGCTCGAAGAGGTAAAACCGAAAGCAGCGATCATCGTTCACCTTTACGGTTGGGGAAGTTCTAAGTTAGAAGACTACCGCAAACTTTGTAAAGAAAAGGGAGTTTTCTTATTAGAAGACGGTGCACAATCATTCGGAGTTTTATACAAGGGAAAACCTGTCTACCAAGATGCATTGATCACTACTACTTCTTTCTATCCTGCGAAAGTTTTAGGTGGGGCAGGAGATGGCGGAGCAGTATTCACAAACGACGAAGAGCTTGCAAACAAAGTAAGGATGCTCGGAAACCACGGAAGAACTTCACATTACGGTTACGGAGATGTTGGCTGGAATTCCAGAATGGATACCCTGCAAGCTGCATTCTTAAATTTGAATATTCCATACTTAGATGCAAGAATCGTATCCCGCAGAAAAGCTGCTGAAAAATATTACCAAGCGCTTCCAGGTCTAGGAGTGAATGTAATCCATCCTCCAAAAGACTTTCAAGAAAACGGATATTGTAACGTTACTCTTTTTGATCCTACAGAAAGACCTAAAATCCAAGAAGTCCTAAAATCGAAAGGGATCGGTTTCGCGGTGATCTATCCAGGAGCAATGAGCGATCAGCCTGGAGCAAAACCTTACATCGTAGGTAAATTCGGAAAAGAACATAGAACCGGCAGGATCTGTGATTCAATATTAAATTTTCCTTTATTTCCTTATATGACTGATTCCGAGCTGGAAGAGGTTTTTGCCGCGATCAAGGAATACAAAAAGTAAGATCTTTTAGATCAGCTGAAAGATAGAAAAAGGCCGCCGGAAACAGCGGCCTTTTCATTTTCTTTCTCGCCAAAATCCGGAAAAAATCATAATTATTCCGAAAGAAATTAGATTGCCACTGTCTAAGATTTAAGTTTAGAATGATTCTAAATTAACCAAACTTGAAAGGAGATAAGTATGAAACCGAATATAGGGATCCCGGAGAAGGATAGAGAGGCCATCAACCAGGGCCTGCAAAAACTTTTAGCAGATACGTATTTTTTATATTTAAAAACTCATAACTATCATTGGAACGTTACCGGACCTTTATTTAATACATTACATTTGATGTTTATGACCCAATACACAGAGCTTTGGAACGCTTTGGATCTGGTGGCGGAAAGAATTCGCTCTCTTGGTTATCCGGCGCCTGGAACTTACAAAGCTTTCTCTTCTTTAACTTCTTTAAAAGAAGAAGACGGAGTTCCTAAAGCGGAAGATATGCTTAAAAATCTTGTAGAAGGACATGAAGCAGTTATCAGAACTGCGAGAGCAATACTTCCATCTGCGGATTCAGGCGGGGACGAGGTGACAACAGACCTTCTTACCCAAAGATTGGAGATCCATGAAAAGACTGCTTGGATGCTTAGGAGTATGCTGGAGTAGAATTTTAGAATATTCTGAAAAACAAATATTTCGGGGAGAATTCCCCGAAATAAAAACCCGGAGAGATCGACCTGGTATTCGATCTTTCTCCCCGGGTCGTAGAGAGTTAGAGAGTGAGGATATACTCCACTAGATCATCCACCTCAGAAGCAGAGGCAGAACACCATGGGTGAGGAGCTGCCGGCATTCCGATTGGCTGGGACGTTCCCAACTCTTGAACGCCGTATTCTCTTCTCATCTTCTGGTAATCCCAATAATAATAATCCGGATCCCAAGGAACAGTTACGAAATATTTATGTCTTTCGATGAATCTGTTTCTTTTTGTCCCTGTATCATTATTAGGAGATTTGAATGCTCTGAAAACGTCCGACTTTCTGTTTTGAGAAGGATAAGGTTCCGGATGGTCCGGTCCACCTAAAGCAGGAGACGCAGGAGCGTGAAGAGTGTAATACTGATTATAAAGAGCAGATCCTTCCGTGCATCGAGCAGGATTGACCAGATCTTCTAAGTTACGAACGTGACCGTCGCTCAATAAACCTCTATGCTGTACCCAATACATGTCTCTTAAGAAAGTCGCACGAATAGATTGTAGAGCCTTTTGATAGATAGTAGGAGCGAAAAATCTTCCCACTTCGTTCAGTTTGAACATCTTCTCGTTCGAGTTCAAACCTACTTTATCATTATGACAAGACCCACAATCTCTTTGGTAAGTAGCCTTTCCTCTTGCAACTGCAGCAGCAATACCAGGTTGGTTCTCCCATCCAGCTTGGACGAAAGCTCCTTCTCCTGAATCTGCGCCAGCTTGAGCGATCAGTTTACCTCTGGATTTTAACCAGCGATACATTCCGACTTGTCTGAGGGCTTTATCATTTTGGTCCAGCTTAGTCATATAAGCGGTAAGAGCTTGCAGTTCTTTCGCATACATTGAGCCTGTTGCTCCATCTGGTTCTTCAGAATGGATATAAGAACCTTCGAATCCAACATATGACTCAGAGTGAGAAAGAGATCTTCTGACTCCCATGTAATTGGTAACGTTCGGAATTGCGATCGGAGAGAACTCATAATCGTTATCAGTTTCGCTACCTTCTCCTTTGATACGGATCAAAGCATGTTCACCGGCGCCTTGAGGCATTGCGTAGATGAGCATCGTTTTATCCACGTCTTTGGCAGAAGAATCGAAACTTGGTCCCGGTTCATTCTCCTTGATCCCTTTAAAATCTCCTAATAGAGACCATTTCATGGACCATTTTGGGTTAGGAAGTCCAGGAATTACTTTAGTTACAGTGTTTCCAGGAGAAGCTTCATAGGTGATCTTATAACCGTGGCAAGAAGCACAGTTGAATCCGATCCATTCTCCATTGCCTGTATATGGATGAGATGCTTCCGCATATCTATATCCTGCCCAACCGCTATTCTTGGTATTCCCTTTGAATTTTTGATCTGCTCCCAAAAACCCTGGAATTGGAGTCGGTTGCGGATAACGGTCAAAGTAAACGTTATCAATCGCTGCAGAAGGAACTTGGCCTGCAACTGTTTGATAAGCTCCGAACAGAAGAAGTGGGTCCGCAGTGTATCCGGTTACCGGATCTGTTGCTTGGTATGCGAAAATTTTCTTCCAATCAAGATTTCGGATCGCGTGAGCCACTCCGATATTGAAGTCATAAGACCAGAATATTTTTTCGCCCAGTGCGAGAATGGAAGAGAATCCAGGGTTGTTCACGTTTACTTGTAAAGGAGTAGTTCCTTTTGCATCACTTAGGATAGAAACAACATCGCATTTATGTTTGAAGTCTTCGTCGGTGACTCTTCTAGTTTGGGCATCAATCACGTTATGCGGTTGTCCCGGATGAAGTAAAGAGTCGTTATATCCGACCCTTTTTTGGATCTGAACGACTAAAGGTCCTGAGGTTGTATGTTCTGGAACTTTAAATTGGATCTGATTGTCGGTCCAAGCAAGAATATACTTGCTCCAACTATCCAAAGATTCGTTCACTTCGAAGTTCACCTGTTTGGTGATGTCCAGTCTCTGTTCGAACATTTTCAGATCGGTTTCCAGAATTCTGGTGTTACCTATCATAATTTTAGAAAAGTCGATTTCTGGTCCAGATCCGAAACCTGTTCCTCTAAGTGTGATGGTTTGGCCCGGGCTGAGAGTAGGAGTTGGGAACGCCGGCCCATCCGTTACATCCTGCCATACAAGATTTCCATTTACCAACACTGATTGTAGTACCGGCTCCGGGAAAGAAGATGCGGACACTGCGCGAATTCCTTCTCGGATCGGATCAAATTTACATACTTCTTCCTGGTTGGGGAATTCTGTAAAAATTCCTACGGGGCAACCCGCAGCTAACACAGCCATCCCTAACAAGGCGTACCGCAAATAACGTTTTGCGGCACGTATTCTTTGCATTTCCATTTTTCCGCTCCCTAGTCCGGAATGCGAAAATCCCGGATCAGTTCTGGCAAAGAAGAATACTCCATAATAAAAATTAGGTCGTCCGAGCCACGGAATTCGAACGTTCGAGTTTCATTATTCGAACAGTTGTGTAAAAATCAAGATTTGGAAAATAAGTAAAATATAAGAGAAGAGGGGATTTGATTTCTGAAAAGGAAGGAAAATGCAAGTGTTCGAAATAAAAATTTTTCACTTATTTTATTGGATCTCAAATCGTTCTATGATTCGTTTCAGATGAGAACACTTGACAAGCCTAGGGATTTTCTTAATATACCGCCTATGTTAAATCCCGAAGTGGTAACTCCTATATTCTACTTCGGAAGTGGCCTTTCCTTTTTATTGGTGGTCCAAAAGTTAATTCCACCTATAAAACGCAGAGAAGACAGGATTGGAGCCCTTCTGTTTCTTTCGTTGGGGATCATACTATTTACAGTTGCGAATGTGGTCTTGGAAATAGACAGGACTTATCCACATGCAATCTTCTTATTACTCACTTCTTTTTCGGCTATCGGACCCTTATCTTTACTATATACGCATTCTTTGATATACCCAAACCAGACTTTGTACAGGGACATTCGACTTCACTTTCTTGTGCCTGGTCTTTTTTTACTAGGCGAGATGCTTTTTTTTGGAAGGCCTTGGGATTCCATCATCTCCGACCTGGGAGACTTTAGAAATATTAGATATAAACATTATCTTTCTTGGGGTTTTTTTCTAACAACAGCACTCACTACTGCCTACTTCGGATTTAGATATAGAATGTTATTAACTGTGTTCTCAATCCCGGAGCTAAAGTCGCAGATAAGATTCATTTTTATTCTGGCGACCATCACCGTATTTGCAATGTATTCTCTGGTCTTCGGGTTTATGTTCGGCCTGGATATTTTATTCAGAGTGGGCGGACTTCTTGTGACTGGGATTGTGACCCTTCTATTCTTGGCTCCTTCCAGATATCCGGATTTTTTTGCTCCTTTGACTAGAGAAGTAAGAAAGAAGAAGTATGAAAAATCTCTTCTGATCGGTTTGGATCTAAATCTGTTAGAACTTAGGATCCAAGAATTGATGAGAGAAGATAAACTGTATCGAGATCCGGAGCTGACTCTTCATTCTTTATCGGAAGACTTGGGTATCAAACCATATCAGCTGACTGAATTTTTAAATGAGCATCTACAAACCGGGTTTCATAACTATATCAACGGTTTCAGGATAGAAGAAGCGGTCAATCTTCTGGAAGAAAAGCCGGATCAGGATATTCTTTCCATCTGCTATTTTGTGGGATTCAATTCCAAATCCTCTTTTAATGATGCTTTTCGTAAGGTTACGGGTAAAACGCCTACACAACTTCGTCAGAAGAAGTCGGATATTCCTGAAAAACATACTGCTCGCACAGGAGTCCCTCCTTTGGGAAAAGGATTAGGTGGTATGGTGGAGCTTGGAGATTCAGATCGAATTTCTGTGAAAAATCGTCCGATCAAGGCTGAAAATCGGTAAAGAGAAGGATCCATTCTTCTCCAGTTCTATCGTACCAATCTTTTTCCGAATAATAAGTACCACCTAAGGTCTCTATTACTTTTTTCATATATGGTTCGCCCGGATCGAAATCCTGCGCATCCAAAAAGATAGAGCCTCCCCATTTTTTCTTTGCCTGAGTATGGGAGAATACACCTTTCAAAGATTCTATCCTTTGGTTATTCAAAGGGATCTGGTATTTTTGGCAGAGTTCGTATACAAGTTTGGAAACCGCAGCAGTCTGTGCAGGATTTGCAAGTAACATCTCGGTATCCTTTCCTACAATCTCTATTTGAAAACAATTTCGATTCGTGCCTGTAGCGGCTGCAGCCATATGAAGTGGAGAATCCAATAGTTGGTAGATCTTACCGTCTTTGTCCGCAAGGAATGTGGCTGCTAAATTCCGTTTTTCTAATACTCTTAGAGTTCCATCATAATCGTTGATCGCGGTGAAATGTAATACAACACAGTCGGCTGTGATTGCCCCTCTATAATTGTATTTGATCCTTTTTTCTTCCGGAAGAAGTCCGTCTGCAGTTTTTTCGATATTCTCTAATTCCGCTTTTGGAGTAGGAGTGACACTTCTGCCTTTATCGTAGCTCGGCTCCTTGATCTCTCCGTTTTGTCCCACAAAAGGTTTTTCTTTTCGGAGAACCCATTCTCCGTATCTATCCTTCCAATCCATTTCTGAGAAGTAGGAACCTTTTAATTCTTCGAGTAGTGCTTTTAGGACATTCTCATTTCCGCAATCGCTTCCATTCAAGAAGCCGCCGAATTTCTTTTTGGCCTGACTATGTGTGAATATTCCGGAACGGGAGCCCACGTCGAAATTTGTAACCGGGATCCCGAATTCTTGGGATGTCTTGGCAATTGCGTAAAGTAAAGATTTTTTCTGAATAGGGCGTTTGAGTATATCTTCCTTATCTCCTTCCCAAGAAATATGGATCATACCTGCGTCTGTCTTTGGTGCTGCCTTGATGAGCAAAGTTCCTGGATCTTCTACACCGTAGATCTTTCCTTTTTTATCTACGATGTAATGTACTAACCATCCGGAATTTGCACTTTTTGTAATATATTCTTCGCTGGAGAGTCCCTTGGTATGATGGAGCAGTATTCCGCTTACCTTCGTTTTTTTGCGGAGAGTGGAGAGAGAAGTGGCACTTTTATCCTTAGGCAATAGCTGGGAAAGCGGATGGATGGGTGAAGCTAGCTCAGCGATAGAAAAGTTTGTCTCCGGAAGGGAACTGCAACTATATATAATACTGCCGACGAGTAATAGAAGGATAGCTTTCAACATCCTTTCTCCGTTAGTCTCTCTTTTAATAGAGAAAGGTCCGATCTGACTCTTTCTAAAATGGATTTCGCTTTAGTGTGTTTGTTTAGAAGATCTTTATATTCTAAGACTGCGTGACTTTTTTGTTCTTCGAAGTCCGGTTCTAAAGGAAGTGTTTCCAGATCTCGGAGCGATGCCTCGGCATCCGTTCTGATCTTGGTCCAGTTCGCAGTATAAGACGAGTAGATTTCTTTAGGAAGTTTGTCCCTGGAAACTTTGATACGTTCTTCCATCTGAGGAAGGTCTGTCTTTAGGAATTCGCTCAATGCCTGGGAGTCCTGGACTAGTTCTTCTAAAATTCCACTTAAATGTTTTTCAATGGCCTGCCGTTGTGTATGGATTGCCTTTTTGGCTCTCCTGAAAATCCGCAGCATTGCCAAAGCAGAAAGTATCAGAACCGATAGGAAGACCCAGAAGGAAAACTTGGAAATGACCCAACGGAATCCGGGAGAATCGAACCATTCCTGTAAATAGAAGGCGCAAGTCCCTAAGGCCAATAGGATTAAAAATAATACGAGAGCAAGAATTCGCCTCATCTCTTTCTCATTTAGGAAAAGGTTTTCTTTCTGTCAAGGTCAAGACGAACCTTCTTGGAGCCGAAACTAAATAGTGATGGATGCTTCTGCGAAACGTTTCCCTTCTTCCTCCCGCAAATCCGACCCACCTAAAGTCGTAAATCTTGGCTTTTATCGGATCAAAAAGACTCTTAGGGAAGAAGGATTCGAAGTAGTAGAAAAAGCGGACGGCAAGATCACTTTAGTGCTGAGAGTGAAGGATTAAGGTGCAGATTCCTCAATCGTAGGCAGTTCATCCGAAAACTCTTTTGGCTCCGGTTTTTTGGGGACCAAAGTTTCTCCACAACTCTTTCTGATTAATGAATCAATTTTAGATTTTTCGGCAGAGTGGGGAAGTATCCGAAGATAGATCCTATAATTACGAACAGCTCCCGGACAATATCCGTTCTTTAAATATAAACTTCCGAGTAATCTTCTGGCACCTGGGTGAGCTGGTTCATGCTCTATGATCTTTGTGGCGAGCCTCATGGATTTATCAGGATTCGTTTTTGCATTCTTCTTGGATTCGTCCCAAGTTTTTACCAGCTCTTCTTCATATAAATAGTAGAGTTGGTTGTTTCCCATCTCCAATACTCTGAACACGATCGCGTCCTGCGCTCCGCTCTTGCATACTCCGAACCAGATGTCTTCTCCGCTATCCGTCATTTTGTTTCCGCGAACTTTGATTAGATCGCTTCCATCCAAACATCCAGCCATCTCGTATATGTCTCTCATTGCTGCAGGTGAAACAGCGAGTAATACTCTGAGTTGGTTTCCGTATGAGGCGATATCATCTTCCGGCATCGCGTCTTCCGGGTTGATCACATTGGGAGAATCGTTGAATATTCTTAACTTGATGGAGGATTCTAAGACCCAGTCAGGTAGATCTAAACTTTTTATAAATGCGTCTTTTGGTTTCCAAAAAGATCGGATAGTCTCACAGGAAGAAAGGGTGAAAACTTGGACTCCTGCCAGGATCAGGAATATGCAGAATTTGGATTTGGAAGCTTCTTTTCCGGTTGCCACTCAGGGTAACTTGTGTTTTCTCGATATAAGAAGCAACCAGGAAACAAATGCCTCAAGAATTGAAAGCCAAGCTGGACGGAAAGGGACAAAAACATTGTATTGTTGTCTCCCGTTTTAACGAATTCATAGTCGAAAGCCTTTTGAAAGGTTCACTCGAAGGACTCCGCATGACAGGAGTCGAAGATAAAGATATTACTGTGGTAAGGATCCCGGGAGCATACGAACTTCCGATTGTGGTTTCTAAAGCTGCAGAAAGTAAAAAATACGATTCTATCATTTGTTTGGGCGCAGTGATCAGAGGAGCTACCGCTCATTTTGATTTTGTTGCCGGAGAATCTGCAAAAGTAGGTTCTATCGGAGTGCAACATGGCGTGCCTGTGATTTTTGGAGTTTTGACCACAGATACAATTGAGCAGGCCATCGAAAGAGCTGGCACCAAGGCAGGTAACAAGGGTTACGAGGCTGCTCTCACTGCGGTGGAAATGACAAATCTGCTCAAGCTTCTCTAATCTATGTCTTCTTCCAGAAGGAAGTCCCGCGAAATCGCATTAATGGCATTATACCAGTTAGAACTGGTGGATTCCGCCTTGTCGGAGGTCCTAAAGTTCCGTTGGTACGACAAAAAGATAGAAACGGAAGAAAGGGATTTTGCAGTTTCTATCATAAATGGTGTTGTGAAAAACGCGGAAACAATCGATACTCTCATCAAGAAATACTCGAGAAATTGGGATTTTGCTAGAATTTCCCCGGTGAATAAATGTATTCTACGTTTGTCCATTTATGGGTTATTGCATTCCAAGGAAATTCCGCCCAGGGTCACCATCGACGAGGCGGTCGAGTTGACTAAGGAATTTGAAAGCGAGAATTCGGTCCCCTTTATCAATGGGATTTTGGATTCCATCCTTCAGTACGAGACGAACCGATATGGAAAACCCGATCCGCAAGAACCGAATCTTCCTGGAGACGGAAGAACCTAAACCTTCTTACTATTATGGAGACGAACCGGAAGAGTTTCGTCCCAGACGTCATTATAATCCGACTGCATTTGCTTGGGGGGCGCTCGCTGCTTCCCTTCTTCTTTTGATCGGTCTTGCGATTTGGTATTCTTTTTTCAGAGAAGGTCGACCTGGTTTCGGTGCGAATGGAGTTGCAGATGGTAAGTCTCCTCTCATGCCAAAGGGAAGTCTTGCTCAAGAATTACAAAGACCTTATCTTCCGGACGGAACGAACAATCCACTTCTGACCAAGTGTGTTACTTTATATAAACAGAATTATAGAAAGCAATCATTCGATTATTGTACTGAGTTTTTGACAGGGCCTGCTACAAGCCAGGAGAAGTCCTTAGCCTTGACTGTGCTCGGAGTGATCTATGACGAGGACGGAAGATTTCCTCAGGCGATAGATTCTTTACAGAAGGCGATCACTCTGGATGGAAATAATGTATACGCATACTATAATTTAACTTTAGCGTATGCTCATAGCGGCCAAAATTCTGCTGCAAGAAGTACCGCGTTGAAGGCGAGAGAGATTGCGCCTAACGATCCACGTATCGCTCTTATGGCTGGAAATCTTTTCAACGAGATTAACGATCCGGATGCTGCGATTGATGCGTATAAACAGGGACTTTCTTCTTCTCCGGATGATCCTTATTTAACTTATAACCTAGCATTAAGTTATTTTAAAAAAGGAGAGATCCCGCAGGCAGAAGAACATTTCAAACTTGTGGTGATGAGGGCAAGAGGCGGAAAACTCGCAGCACTTTCCAATTCTTATCTGGGAAATATTTCCTATAATAGGGGAGATTATGTTTCCGCAGAACATTATTTTAGAGAAGCGGCAACTATCACTCCTAACGATGCAAAGGCATTATACAATCTTTCTATCGTTTTGAAGAAGAACGGTAAATTAGAAGAATCTGTAAAATATCTGGAACTTGCAAACCAAGCCGGTTCTAACGATCCGGAATTATTTCGATCTATTGCGGAAGGTTTCGAGCAGCTGAATCAAGGAGAGCAATCTATCAATGCACTCCAAAAGGGCCTGAAATATAATCCAAACAATTTGGATCTATTATTCCAACTCGCAGAAACATATTATAATAAAGGGGACCTTCTCGCAGCGGAAGAAACTTACAGAAGGATCGTAGACTCCACTCCAGGAGATAGTTTTACGGAAACTGCTTTATTAAACTTGGGCGTGGTTCTCGACCAAATGGAAAGATATGGAGAAGCAATTACATATCTAAACCGAGTCCTGGATCTAAATCCTAAAAATGCAAAAGCATATTATAATTTAGGCCTTGTATATAAACACACAGGCAATGGCACACAAGCAATCGAGAATTTTCGTAAGTCATCTTATTTGGATCCGGATGATATCAAGCCTAAGGAAGCATTGGGCGATTATTATCTCGAAAACAAATTTTATAGAGAAGCTATCGAAGAATACACTGCACTCTTTAAACAAAAGGAAGATTACTACAAAGTAGCCTTAAAACTTGCGGAAGCATATATGGGCACAGGAGAATCTTCCAGTGCTGAAAAGATATTACTCCAAGTGCTGAATAGATCCAGAAATTCAAATGAGATCAAGCAGGCTCATAAGAAGCTCGCACTTCTATACAATAAATCCAAAGATCCTGATATGAAAAACAGGGCTAAAGACGAAGCATATCGTTCTGCACATATGGATCCGGAAGATTATGAAGGCCGTTTGGTTCTTTCTAAAATTCTATTGGATTCAAACTCGGTTTTGGATCGCGAAAAAGCGATCGAAGAATTGACTGCGATCGTAAGATCAGAAGTAAAACCTAAGACTGCATCTACAGCTTATAATTATCTGGGAGTCGCATTTTACAAGAACGGAGAATATAAAAAGGCGGTTCGTTCCTTCCAAAATGCAATAGACTTAGATCCGTCCAATACGGAAGCTTACGATAATAAGCGTGCCGCGACGGCCGCATTGGAGGATTCCTCCAAGAGGGACGGTCTTTTCTGAAAAGAATTCCATTCTTTTGTCTGGTTCTATTCTTCACTTTCTATTTTAGCGGAAGCATTTTTGCAGAAGAACAAAAGGATCCATTAAAGGAATCCGTTCTTTCCAAAGGAAGATCCCAAGCCAGAGCAATTTCCGAGATCAAATCCAAGAATCGTTTGGATCTGGTAAAAGAACTTCCCAAAATTATTTCAGAGCAGGACGCGAGAGAAGATAGTATCTTCGCTACCCTGGCACTTTTTTCCGAATTAGAAGACTTAGACACTCTTGCTCCAACCTGGGCAAACGAACTCGACAACGTTTTTAAAGCCACTCGAAGCACAGAGATCCAAACTAGGATCTTAGAACTCGCAGATCGAAAAAAAGAAAAAAGACTGATCTATGCGGTGATCGCGGGGCTCACTCATACTGATTTTGAAGTGAGACAATCTTCTTACAGATATGTGCAAGGGATCAAAGATGACAGGGCAATGCCTCATGTTTTGGATCTTGCCGTTTCCAATAATCCGGTATATAGAGAATATTTTTTAGAATCTGCCATCTGGATCAAAGATGAAAGAGTCCAGAATCTGATAGCTAAGTTCGCCACGGATGATATTCCGGCTCTTCGCAGAAGATTTTTTACAGTATTAAATAAAAATAATATTCCTGATAATCGTGGGAATATTCCTCGTATGGCTGCTTCCGACCCGGATGAGGATGTTCGTCTTCACGGTTTGGAGATCTTGAAAAATAGAAAAAGCAGGCAGTATATTTCTCTTTTCTATAAGGGGATCACGGAACCGAATCCTGATCTACGAAAGATCTGCACCGAAGCATTATTTTATCTGAATGATAAACAAGGAGCCAAATCGGTTTCGGAACAATTGGTAAAAGAAACCGTGCCAGGACTGAAGGCTAGATTGATCGATCTACTTTTGGATCTTGGTGCTCACGGAGGCGGGCAGGGATTACTGACCATTTTAGATGGGGATAAGGATCCGGGTCTTCGTTCTCGCGCAGCAGAAGTAATGGGAAAACTAGGATTCAATCCTGGAACGAATGAACTCAAACGTATTTTCGAAAAAGAAAAAGTAAACGAAGTAAAACTTTCTCTCTTAAAGGCATTGGGAGAATTGAAGGATAAAACCTCCGTTCCGGCTCTGATCTCATTTACTTCCAATAATAAAAAAGAATATCTTCCCCTTCGTTTACAGGCGATCGATACTGTTCGGATCATCGGTGATCCTGAATGTTTACCTGCATTATTCGATGCCTACGTGATAGAAAAAACTCCAGAAGTAAAATCCGAAATGGAAAAAGCAGTTCGAGAGATCATTTCTATTAAGGTATCTAAGTAGAAAGCGCTTACTCTTTCGCACAGAAGACACGGAGAGCAAAGAGAATAAGTTATGAAATTCATTCTTCTTTTCTTAATACTTCTCATGTCATCCTGCAAGACGACCTTAGAGCGCAAATATTTACCTGAGACTTCCTGGGATAAAAAGGAAGGAAGAGCGGAGCGATCGAATGGAGAAAGGATCGCTTATGATGTCCGGGTGTGGGAAGTCAGAGGCGAGATCTTAAAGAATATATTAGAAGATCCTAATAATAATACAACTATATCTAAGTCTAAAGAAAGCCTGTTGGAATCGGATCTGGGTTGGGACCCGAAAGGGAAGAGGGTATTCTTAGTAGATATTCGTCCAAATACAATTTATCGTCCTGTGGATACTTTGGGAGAGATCGGGATCCGTTTAGGAGAATGTGAAGGGAAGGATAAGGTTGAATTTCCTTATACTTATTATTTTTTTCCGGTCGAGCAGGGCGGGGAAAGAGACGGTAAGAGTCAGATTACAAAACACAAATTCGAAAATTCTAATCCTTCCTCCTCTCCAACAAAATTGAAACATAAGAATTCATATGAAGAAGAAACCAAAAAGGTTTTGGCCGCATTCCCGGAATCCTGTTTTCAAAAAGGCCCAAATCCATTGGAAGTCCAGATTTTGGGATATGAACTTTTTACATTTAGATTTCTGTTTGATTATTAAAATTGTGTGTTGGAATTCCAACATCGCTTACCAATCAAATATACTGCTTCAGGTATTCTTTCCCTTTCAGATGACTCGGATATAAAATCGGAAATTCGACACCAGTACGTTTTCTCTTTCTGCGGTAAGCCTTACTGGAATCAGTATATACTTCATATTCTGATTCAACTCTAAACAAAAGTTTTTCCCAAAATAGAAAATGATTATCTATGAATTCTTGTCGTACATCTTTTGCTCTAGATGTCAGTGGGCATTTGGTTTGGAATTCTTGCATGAAAACTAGCCCCACTAAAACGCCCCGCGTATCCAAATAAGGTTCTAATGGGAAAGTCCTGCAACTGATCGAGCGGTTCTCTCTTTCACAATGAGCCACTCCCTTACATTCACAAAACGTAATTTTCCTATGATCGTATACTGCGAATTCTTTTTTTTCTTCCCGGGTCATTGGAACATATGCTTTCCATAAGTCCGTTCTTTTGGATAACATTTCATATTCTGCTTTATATAATGCAGGGAGCGCATTGTCTGCTTGGCAACAAACTGGGATCCCTCCGTTGGAAGGAGCACATAAACTTCCGCAGTTGTATTCTGTAACTTCTTCTTGAAGAAGTGAATAATAATATTGTATTTCGTCCTCTGTTAAGGCTTTAGGGTCCGATGTCCGAGACTTCTTCATTCTGCTCTATTTCTCTTTTTTTCTCTCTAAGGGAGATCTCTCTTTCCAGATAGAATATTCGGAACAGCGTATATGCCGTTCCCATAAACGTACAGGAGAACAAGAGTCCCCATCTACGATAGAAAAGGTCGGCGCTTGTGGAGAGCCAGCCGTTTTTCTGGAATACTACAAAAACAAGAGAAGAAATTACCAGTGCGGAAAAGCAGGCTAGAATAAAATATATCGTGGCCCTGAAGATCCAAAGTTTATCTTCTCTCTCGTACTTTAGCATTAGGAATTGTTTGTATAGTCTCTCATATTCCTTGGGTGTGGAAATTTTTTGGACTTCGAAATATTGTTCGAATTCTTCCGGCACACCTTCCGGATCAGGAAGAACCAATTCATAATCCAAGGAGGAATCATAACGTTTTCGTCTGAGAGGATCCGATAGATGATAGTATGCTTCCGCGCCTTCTCTTAATTCTGCATCTTTCCAAGGCACCCAAGAATGTTCTTTTAAATTCTGTACGTATCGATGAAAGGCCTCTTCTACAGCTTTGGAAGAGGCGTCTCTGGAAAGGCCCAATAATACATAATAGTCTGTTTTACGGCTGAGCCCTGTTCCGAATCGATTCATCTGATTTGTCTTTAGAAGAATTCTGATTATGATCCGATACCTGCAGGAAAGGAAACTTTTTTTTAAGGTTTCGAGCGGGTTGACAGGGCCTTTCCTTCTCCAAAACTGGACCTATGAGCGTGCTTGAAGTAGAAAAAAAGACAGGCAAGGTTTATATAGAGACCTATGGCTGCCAGATGAACGAATACGATTCGGGTATCGTGTCCAGTTTGATGCAAGGCGCTCAGTTCGAGACAGTTTCAGATCCGGAACTTTCCGACGTTATTTTCTTAAATACATGTGCGATCCGAGAGAATGCTCATGCAAAAATTTACGCCAGGCTCCAAGGCCTTGGATATCTGAAAAAAAGAAATCCGGACCTCGTCATCGGTGTTCTCGGATGTATGGCCCAAAACCTGGGTGATGATCTATTTCATCAGGAATTACCTTTGGATTTGGTTGTTGGTCCTGATAATTATAGAACTCTTCCTGAACTCATCCAAACAATTCGTTCCGATAAACAACCTGTTTCTTTGACCCGTCTTTCTAAGATCGAAACGTATGATGAGATTGAGCCTAGAGTTGTAAACGGCATCCAAGCATTCGTCACGATCATGAGAGGCTGCAATAATTTTTGCACATTCTGCGTGGTCCCTTATACAAGAGGAAGAGAGAGAAGTAGAGATCCTCATTCTATTGTAAGAGAAACTCGTGATCTTGTTGCGCAAGGCGTAAAACAACTTACTTTGCTTGGACAGAATGTGAACTCTTATAAGTCGGAAGGCGTCGATTTTGCAGGACTTGTGCGACTTCTATTAGAAGAAACTGATATAGAGAGAATTCGTTTTACTTCTCCTCACCCGAAAGATTTTCCAATGCATCTTTTGGAACTTATGGCTGAGAATCCTAGATTCTGTCCAAATATTCATCTTCCATTACAGTCTGGGAATACGGATGTGTTGGAGAATATGAAAAGAACTTATTCCAAAGAGGAATTTTTGGAAGTAGTGGATCAGATCAAAACGATTGTTCCAAATGTTGGACTTACAACGGATATTATCGTAGGTTTTCCCGGAGAAACGGAAGAGCAGTTCGAAGATACGTTGGACATGGTCCGCAAAGTTGGCTTCGATATGGCATTCATGTTCAAGTATTCTGAGAGAGAAGGTACGATCGCGCAAAAAAGATATCCGGACGATGTGCCTGAAGAAGTGAAAGGAGAACGTCTCACTAAGTTAGTCGATCTTCAGACTTCTATTTCTGCGGAGCAGAATAAATCAAGGATCGGCAAAACTTTTCCGATCTTAGTGGAAGGTGCATCTAAAAAATCTTCCAAAGAAGCATGCGGCCGCACTCCTTGTGGAAGAATGACCGTTTTCAAATTACCGGAGAATGTTAATGTTGATTCTCTGATCGGAAAAACTGTCTCCGTTAAGATCAATTTCGCCACAAGTGCTACTCTCAAAGGAGAGGTGATAGAGTGAAGAAGAACTCCCGTGCTTCGGGAGGCGATTCCTCTCCTAAAAAAAAGTCCAAGGCAGTGCACCGGACTGATACCACAGGTTTCGGAACAGAAGCCGCCGGAAAAGTATCGGAAGGAAAAGACCTTCGCTCGGTAAGGGTACATAACGTTTCAGACCTTCCTCCTGGCTTTTTTGTCCATACAGATAGAGAGAAGTTTTGGAGATGGCTTCCAATTTTGGATCGTTATATTCTTTCTGAAATTGTCCCTTCCTTCTTCGTAGCACTTTTATTTTTCACAAGTATCTATATGGCCATCGCTCTTAAAAGTATGATCGGCCTTTTTGTGGGCAAGGGTGTGGATCCTTTTCGACTTTTGGATTACTTCGGATATCTATTGGGGAATATTCTTCCTACAACTGCGCCTCTTGCATGTTTGATGAGTGGCGTGATGGCAGCGGGAAGACTTTCAGGCGATTCGGAGATCACTGCGATACGTTCTGCAGGTATAGGATTTTCCCGAATTTACGTAGTGTTTGTAGGGTTCGGGGTATTCTTAGCTGCTATCGTTGCATACCTCTGCTTCTACCTTTCTCCTATTAATACGCGAAAAATGACTGAGTTCAATAAATGGGTTTTGGCTTATAATCCTCTACTTGCTTTAACTCCTGGACAGTTTGCTGGAGACCAAGTGCAGAATGCGGGCTCCGAAAAAGCGATCGCGATGTATACGGAAGGTGTGAACGCTAAAACGGGAGAACTTTCGGGAGTTCAGATCCGTGAGTGGACTGTGTTTATTCCACAGAACCAAGATCCACTTCTTCTTTCTATGGGGGCTGCGAGTCGTCCCGTTCAATTAGGAGAATCTTATATTACACAGATCATATCCGCTAAAAAAGGAACGTTAGTCGAGAAGAAGGGGCCTGACGGTGAATTCGAAAAATCCATCCGATTGAAGGATGCTTGGATACTAGAATGGGACAGGGCCAAGCATCAGTTCTCGGTCGGAGATCTTCGAAAAGGGGAGATGGATTATAATATTCCAAAAACGGAAGAGAAAAAAAGCTTAGTCATCAATGTAGATCCAGGTTCTTTCACCCTTTTGACCTTGATCGATATCAGAAATAATATTAAAGCGGGAAGATTGGAAAAGATCCCTGGACTCGAAATTTTGCAAGAGATGGGAATACCTTCTGACGGATCTGAAAATTTAAAAGACAGAGTTCTGCGGTTGCAATTGGAATTGCCGAATATCATGAATGATCCTACAATCTCGGATGCTCAGAAATCTCAAAGCGTTACAATCGTTCTTCAGCTGACTACTTTATTAAAAGAAGCTAAGAAAAGGGTCTCTCAGTTCGATGTAGAGATCCAAAGAAGATATGCAATTCCTGTTTCTTGTATTATTTTTTCCTTGGTGTCCTTGCCTTTAGGTCTCGTAGTAAAACGTTCCGGAAAAGGGATGAGTTTTACCATGGCTGTGGTTTTGATCATCGTGTATTGGGCACTTTTCACATTTGGATCGAATATTTCTGAAAATTCTAAGTTCCCGGTTTGGCTGGGACCTTGGAGTGGAAACATCGCAATAGCAATCATTGGCTCAGTAGTTATGTTAAAACGAACCGATATGCGTTTTCCGCCAGCTGTAGTAAATTTCTTTCAGATCCTCGCTAAATTCTTTTCCCCCGTTGCCCGCGTTTTTGCCCGGATAGAAGGACCCCTTTCTTCCCTAAAAACAAAATTGACAGAGGGACTCAAAAAATTATCCTTATGGAGAAATCGATACTGATTTCCGTTTTTTAGAAGGACGGGATCGGCTTTCGACGTCCTTTTATGACGTCGAGTAAGGGGGAGAGTCGGCTTTGAAAACCGCGAATATTTGGCACATAACTTCCGGAGCTGAATTCCCCATACATATATGGAAACATCCGCGAATTAATATCGAACTGCGTAAGGTCCAGTTAAAGGATTACAGATCGATAGAATTAGATGCCCAGGATATCAATGTATTCTATGTAAATACTAACTTGAAAGAATGGACAGAAATTAAGGAAGATTTCCTAAAACGTTTTGAACTTCATCCATTCGTTGCACTTACCATTATCTCTTCTCCCGAAGCGGAAGAAATTTACAATAAACTTTCCCCAAAAGGTAAAACCGAGGTTTTAGAAAATCCGGTGCAGCCTAGAGCTTTAAGGATCATTTTAGATAGAGTGATCCAAACCGAATTTTTCAAGATGGTGGCTAACGAGATCGGGAATAGTTGTCTTGCAAATGTAGGATTTTTTGAAGGAGTTTTCGAACTCGCTAACAAAGAATATAAAGATGCACATAAGGCGAATGCTGCTCTTCACGCCATTCTTGAGTTCGAAGCAAAGATCAAAAAGAATAACGAAGATATCAATAAAGCAATCGAAAGAGTGAATGAGCTTAAAAATCAAGAGCTATTAACTCTTCATGAAAGGCTAAAAGTTTCCGAGATCATAGACAATCTCAAAACAATGGAATTAAAACATGCGCTCGAGCTAAAAAAAGCCACTGAAAGAGCCTTGGAGTATTCCAGCATAGAAGAAATTGAAATGAAAAATATCCTCGAAGCTCATACTAAACTGTTTGAATACACTGAGCAGGAAATTAAGGAGCTAGTTGAGGAAAACAAACGCCTTAGAAAAGAGCTAGGACTTCCTGAGAATAATTAGAATAGAGTGTTGGAATTCCAACAAACCGGGCCGTTTTATTCTCTAGCAAACAATTCCAAAACTTTTTTGAATTCGTAGGAATTCCTACCGTAAGCTTTTTCCGCGTATAAGATCCCGTGTTTTTTTCTTCTATCCTTATAATAGTCCATACCTTCAGGATGGCCGGATTTCTTAGCCGAAAGATAAAGCCTTTCATAACAATGAGATAAAATTCGATGTGGCTCAGCTTCGTCGTTAAACTTAGGATCTAAAGAGATATATTTTTCCAAAAACTCCGCAGACTGATTAAAGTTCTTTAAAGCATATTGATGCTTGATAAATTCCCTATAAACTCCGGCTTGCAATTCTAAAAAAGATTCAGACTTTCTAATATTCGGATTTGCAATTTTGTCCAGGTTTTTCATCGCAAGGGAGAGATTTTTAACTGAATCTAATCTTGCCCTGGTGAGTTCTCTGTTCCAGACTCTTTCTGCGTTTTCCAGTCTGGTCTTTCTTTGCCAAGGGAATCTTTCCGAATCTAGGACCTTACCTTCTTCTTTTTCCCTTTTCGATTTGATATTATCCGAAACTTTTCTGAAACCATCCATGGCTGTGGAGAAGTATTCTTCCGTTCTTTCTAAAGCTTGCTTTGAATTGCCTTCCGAAAAATCTCCTAAGAAATCAATGTCTTTAAATTCGTTGGGGTCTTCGCTCCAAGGGCCGTCTTTTGCAGATTCAGGGATCAAGATCTCCAGTTTTTTGGGACGATCATGGGGATCTTCTTGGGAAAATAGATAGGGGGCCCAGGCGATCAGAATAAATAAGAACAAGGATCTTAAGCTTGAAAGCTTAACGAGTTTCATTAGCACTAGGATCGGGAAACAGCTTCGGGAGATAAACCATAAAAATGGTTTCATTCGGAAAGCCTTCCGATGAATTTGATTTAGGAGCAAAATATGCAAAGCCCCGAAGTCCCAAAAACAAAACGTATCGTGCTCATTGCACATGATAATAAAAAAGAAGATCTAGTGGAATGGGTGCAGCTTCATAAGGAAATACTTTCTAAACATCATCTCTATGCAACGGGAACCACGGGAAAAATAGTCCATGACAAAACGGATCTACCTGTTCATAGATTTTTATCCGGTCCACTCGGTGGGGATCAACAGATCGGTGCAAAGATCGTGGATGGAGAGATAGATGTGGTCATTTTTTTCTGGGATCCATTGACCGCTCAGCCGCATGATCCGGACGTTAAGGCTCTTTTGCGAATTGCAGTGCTTTATAATATTCCAATAGCAAATAATAGAAGGTCTGCTGATTATTTGATCTCATCCGACCTTCTCGCGAGTTCTTATAAAAAGACTACAATCGATTATAATACAGGACTGCCTATTTATTGAGTTATTTACCTTCTTCGGTAAACGCTGCCCTGTACGCTTCCGGAGGGCAGGTCAAATAACTACAGGAAAAAGAATCGGAAGAAGCCTGGGTCCAAGCCCCTAACTGCAGCAACTCGTCGCAGGAAATATTATAAGAATTCGATTTACCTTTGCCGGACGGAATGCCCGTGCAGGAAAAAACTGGAATCTGCTTATAACAGGAACAATTTCCTTCGAAAGCTCTTGTATCGGAACAATAAACGCAATCGGATCTTTGATTCCCATTCAATGCAGCAGAGATCAGTGACTGGTTTTGATAGTCTTCCTTCTCTTTTTTCGTTTGAGGGTCAGAAGTGCAGGAGGAGGAGAATAATAATATTATAAATATATAAAGTGGAAAGTATCTAAAATTCATAAAATTCCTCATTCAGATATTAAAGTAAATGGGATCGTAGTCTTGAAAGTGAGATTAGTCCCTGGGTTCAAGGCATACTCCTTATATCGACTTAGATGATTCACATACTCTTTATCAAAAATGTTTAAAACAGCAACGTCGAAGGTCGCGGATTCAGTTCCATTTGTTAATCCTGGAATTTCTCCTCCGAAGCCAAGATCGTATAAATTATAACCTTGGGTTGGAGTTTCTAATTTATCTACCTTATACTGGGATTGAACAAAAGTGCCGTTCATGGAAATATAAGGTTTTGAAATCCCGAAAAGTTTATTCGTAGTGAATCTAAGACCTAAGCGGGCTCGATTGGGGGTCATCCTAGGAAGATACTTATTTTTAATATCAGAATATACTGAATTAGGATCTGTTCCTCCGGGATTTAGAAGAATTTCTGGCGGAACATTTTTTTGAATGATGGCTCTTAGAATATCGATACCACCGGTTAGCACAAGCCAGGAAGCTGCCTGAGCTTGAAAGCTGAATTCTCCACCTTCTAACTTCGCAGCATCTTGTCTGTATCTATAAACGGGAAGGCCAGAATCAGGATCGATAGCACCTGCACTTACAGAATAAATATAATTATCTATCTTGTTCCTAAAAACACTCAACTCAGCTTGAAACTTATCATTAGCAAAACGGACAGAAGCATCATAATTCAAAGAAGTTTCCGGTCTTAAACTATCTTTACCGATCTCGAATCTACCACTTCCTTCATGAACACCATTCGCGAATAATTCGAAAGGAGTTGGGGCCCTAAAACCTCTACCTGCGTTCAAGGCTAAAGAAAAATCTTTTGCAAATCTCCAAACAGTTCCGAGACTTCCTGTGCTTGCTGAATAATTTCGGGTTTGCTCCAAATTTCCCAGATCTGCATTAGCTCTAATATCCATGCTTCTTTTGTCAGTTCGGGCACCTGCGGAAAAACTGAAGTCGCCCAATTTCCATTCTTCGAATAAGAAAAATCCTATATTGCTTAAACCGTAACCTGGGATCAAAGGTTCAGTTCCTATAGTATTACTTCTCTGCTGCATTCCGGAAATGCCGACTGTGCCCTTCAAACCTTTCCATTCTTTATGATGAACTTTTGCATCAGCAGTAGTAGTATCCAATGAAAGATTTAAACCCTGCTTGTAATCGTACTTATTCACTTGATAGACGGAAGCTGCCTTGCTGAAAGAATCGATAGAAGGGTCCAGCAATGTGTCTTTGATAGGCATGTATCTATTTTTATCTTCAATCTCTCTACGATTGTTTCTTTGATAGGCCGCATCTAATTCCACATTCACAAAAGGAAGAATGAAGAAAGCATGAGCATGAGTCTTTTGATGAAGAACAGTTTGGTAAGCAGTCGCACCGGGAGATTCATTCGGGTTGTCGTATAAATCCTGTTCTTGGTATCTTTGGAAAGAATCCACATAGAAGTTTCCCCAAGAACCATCCGTTCCCAAAGAAGCATTCACGTTTCTTTCATGAAAGCCGGTATTTGGAAGAGTCCCGTTTGGAGTAGTGATCCTTCCTGCCTTTCGAGTATCCGTTTGCACTCTATAGCCAAAGTTGGTATCTTTGTGATAACCGAATAATGAGATCGCACCTGCATCTTGTTTATTGTTCGAAAAACTATTCGTAGAGATTGCTCCACCCAGAAGAGGAGCACCATCCTTCGCGGTCGGTGCCTTAGAGCGGATCACGTTAATCACACCGCCTAATGCATCAGAGCCATAGAGAACGGATCCAGGACCTCTAACAATTTCCATCTTATCCACATTAAACGCGTCTAAGTCAACAGTATGATCATCACCGAACTGCTGTTCTTCTTGCCTTACTCCGTCGGTCATTACCAAAACTCTTTGGCCTGTCAAACCTCGGATCACCGGTTTAGAAGTCCCTGCACCGGTAGTTAAGGTTGCAGTTCCCGGAGTGTTTTCCAAAGCAGACATAACGTTCTGTCCCCTCAACCTTTGCAGTTGTCTCCCTTCTAAAACCGTAGTAGGCTGTGGGGTGGATAAAAAATCGGAAGCCACAGTTTTAGCGGTGACATTGATAGCCACACCTTCTAAGAGAGAAGGTTTTAAAACGATATCTAAAACCTTGTCCAAATCCTTTATTTCGAATCGTTCTGTTTTCAGCTCATAGTTCGGAGCAGATACAACTAAAGTGTAATTCCCCGGAGAAACATGCTGGAATTCGAAACTACCATCTTTGCCCGACCTGGATACAAACTTGTTCTCCGTCAGGAATAGTTTGGCGCCTGAAATGGGACGTCCTTCCGAATCTTTGAGGATCCCTCTGACATTCACATCCAGGGAAAAAACTTCCGAAAAAGGCAAAAATAAACTTAAAAAAACAGGTAATAAATTAAATTTATATAAAATACTTTTCATTCTTCCTAAACTCCAGACCTCTTGAGGTCGGGTCTTCATATACAAAATATAATTCAAAGCGGATCGCGAATGCAAAAGCCGCTGAAAACAGTAGATGCAGATAAATTAGGAAAAATAAGGAGGGGCGCGTCCTCTCAAGATCCCTGATTGGGAAATTTGAACAGGAATTAAATCGAAAATTATAAATTCATTATATTCCAGAACGGGTTGTTCTGATCTCGGGCTTTGGGCAAGGTTCGCTCCGGAATTGATTTGAGTGTGAATACAAACGAAACAGGATTCCAAGGAAATTTTCGGGGAATGTTTGGAAAATATCCCCTTTTCGGATATATCCGAGTGAGAGTGTACGCTTGTAAGCAGAAGTCCGCCGCAAAACGCGAACAACGCAAAGAAGGACCTAAGTCCTTTTCTCTGTCCTCTCACTGAAAATTCCATTTTTTCAATAATGATAAATCGTTATTAATAAGCAAGTGATTTTTTTGCCCGCCTCCTTGTAGAGTAAGGTTTAGCTTTCCTGCAAATCCGTCTGGTCCGGCATGGAATCCGAATAATTCAGAGACCTTACAATCGAATTCAGAACGACAAATGAATATCACAGGATTTCCTAAAATATTAAAAAATCAGAATATATTTAATTGGAAGCAGGGTTTTCCGTCTTTTTCCAGTAAGCTTTATTTCCTACTGCGATATTTCTTAAAACAGCATCCTGGTTTTTAGGAACCACTTTGGCGGTGTAAAGATCCGCTTCGGTTACAGTTCCCTCACCGAGTAGAGTTGCCGAATTGAAGAAGTAAACAGTCGTTCCTTTTTTGAGTCCGTCTATGATCCCTGCGTTTACGATTAGCGAATCTTCTTTTACTCGATGCACTTTTCCGCTGGCAGGAATTAAGGCGAGGATCTTATCTCTTGCTCTTAGAGTAGCTTCTGCTAAAGCATCTCTACCTTTTGCATAGATCCTAAATTTGCCTAAAATTTTCTCTTCTTTATGATCTCTAAGACTCCATTCAATACGTAAGTTATCGTCTTGGAAGGAAATTTTTCCGCTCACAACGAAACGAGCGTTTTCGCCTCTGGAGTTCTTTATCGAAGAATAGTTTTTTTCAGTTTTATGAATGGCTCCGGAATAAGGCTCCGATTCTAAACTTTCAGATTTTCTAATATTATCCAGATCGATATTGCGGATTCTTGGATCGGAATTTAAAAAATGGCGAAGAACTTTGCCTGCCAATGCGGGAAGGTCCGTATGTTTTGCTAAAAAATCTTCTCCATCCGGATCAAAGACGAGGACTTCGGGAGGAGTTCTGCCGTAATCTTCTTGGATCCCGAATTCTCCGATCTTAACCAAGCCTTCTCTATAACTTAAAGAAGTTTTAAAACCTTCCAAGTTATTCTCCACGGAATATCCGTATTTTTTATTATCCGGAAATTTATCTCTTAAAAGCAGTAGAAGGTTGAAGTAACTTGGGAAGAGTCCTCTTCTTTTGTATTCTTCTAATGTTAATACTAAAATTTCGGGACGATTGGGGAGAAGTTCCTTAGCTCGTATCAAGTGATACCAAGCTAAATCATATAAGAATGCATTTTTATTCGCTCTGTATCTTTGAAGTCTATATTCTCCTAAGGTCCTTCTAAGTGAATTTCCCTCCGGTAAATTTTCCAATGCATACAATTCCGACCGATTTCTTGCGATAGGATCCAAATCATCTAAGGAGATCAATTTTTCCAGATCGGTTTTAGCGTCTTTAGAGGTAGGATCTTTCTTCAGTCTAGAATAAGAACGCAAATATAAATACTCTGTGGAATTCGGGAATAAACCTAATAAGCGGTTTAGATATTCTTCCGCTTCTTGGTATCTTCCGAAATAGATCCTGGTCTTTGCTAATAATTTAAGTGCTTCTTCCTCGTTTGGGTGTAAGGAAACGGACCTCTCGAATTTTTCGGCTGCTTCTGCAATTTTAGAATCTCGCTTGCTTCCTTGAGATTTTTCGGCCCAGATCAATAAGAACTTTCCTGACTCTAAAAACACCGCCGGATCATCGGAAGCTTCAGCTTCTAATTGATTTCTGAGATATGCAGCTTTTGTAAAGTTACCATCGAATGCTTCTACTTTTGCTTCTAAGGTTTTTACTTCTTTACTTTTAGGGATCCTAGAGTATGCAGAATGAAACTCAAAACTTGCTTTTTGGGTTTTTCCGGAGGCGAGTTGCACTTCAATATAGATCGGAAATAGATCGGAGTCGTATCTATCTTCTTCCAGGAACGGTTTTAGGATTAAAAATGCTTCTTCATATCGTCCCAATTTAGCTAGTGTGATCGCTTTTTCTCGGACTGCTTTTTTGTTTTTAGGTTCTAACTCGAGGACCTTATCTAAAGATTGTAATGCTTCTTTTTCTTTATGAAGTTTTAGTGCAGCCTCTGCGAGTCCCAATCTGGAACGAACAGAAAGTGGGTTTAAGTTTACCGCTTCTCTGAAGGAATCATAAGCGGCAGGATAATTTCTGGAAGCTAATGCACCTTCTCCTTCTTTTATCCAATCAATAGTTTGTTTGGAATAAAGGGAGAATGAAAAAGATAAAACAAAAAGAACCGCGAAATTCCTGAAAAGAAATTTTAAGTTCAGATGTGTATTTGAGATTTTGGAACCGATCATGGCGTAAAAAATCCGGTCTCCGCTTTTCCATTAGAATTTCTGAAAATAGCTTCTACGACTACTGGGACATAGACGTCCATTCCATTAGGATTGATCCTACTTTTGAAGGAAAGAAGATACCTTCTGTCTTTCTTGGAATCTATCCAGCTTCTCAGGTTCTTCTCCGTTCCACCGGAAGGAATTGTTAAAAATTTCCCTCCTGTTTTTTCCGCGATTTCTTTATACACAGAAACGGATTCTCCGCTTTCTCCCAGACATAGGAAATAAATCGGAATATCGTGGGATACCGCGAAACGAATGATCTTAGTGGGAGAAAATTGCGTGAATGCAGCTTTAGAATCTTTTCCGGAAACGATCGCAACGATTGCTCTAGGGCCTAAACTATCTAATAAATCCGTAATACCTTTTTGGAGTGATTTTCCAATTTGAGATTCTTCTTCCGGAACAAAGGAGCGTAACGCCTTCAGAATATCATACATACTTTTTCCGAAAGGATAGGCGGTTTGTGTATCTCTTCCAGAGCGAAGAAGTTGAACTTTATCCTCTACCCGGATCTCCGACAAAAACGGACGGATCGCCTTCTCGATTGTTGCATAAGAATCGGATACGATCTGGGAATTTTCGGCAACGATGGAAACACTTACTCTATTATTGTATTTTTTCATATCGGTCAAGCCGATCAAAGGGGAAAGATTGTCCATCTCATAGATGCGGAAAGAATCCCGAGGGATTGCCTTCACCGGAACTCCATGTCTATCTTTCGCATGAAGAACTAAAGAGATATCAGGATAATCGGAACTGATAGTTCTTTCAACAATCAAATCTAAGTTGGAGGAAAGTTGTCCTTTGGGAGAAAAAGATTCTATTCTATGTCTATTAAAATCTGCAACAAACATGGAGCCCGTATAATCAAAAGCAACAGAAAACGCTTGGTCGAAATTTCGGACTTTATTTTTAGAATCTTTAAAGTTATCAAAGCCTGACCAAGTTTTAGAAACGGAATCGTAGATGAAAAGTCCTGCAGTTTCGTCCGCGACTACTATCTTATTGTCTTTGATGGAAAGATTTCTGGGCCTTTTGAAAGAAGGATTGTTGATCTCTTTTAAAAAATTTCCTTCATGATCGAATACGACGATCCTTTTGTTTCCTCGATCTGCTACGAAAATTTCTCCGCGATTATTGACCTTGATGCCTGCAGGTTGTTTTAAGATACCAACGCCTATCTCTTGGAGAGGCTCTCCCGTTCTGGAAAGTTTTTGGATCCGATTATTCCCCATATCGGAAACATACAAAAATCCTTCCTTCGTAAAATAAAGTCCTGCCGGCCCGTGAAAACTTCCAGGGTCTTTGCCGGTGGAACCGAAACGGTTTATGTAAGTTCCTCTGGTATCAAATTCGTAAATTTTATCTCCTGCATAATCTGCAACAAAGATGGATTTGCTTCGGATACTGATACCGACTGGTCCTTCTAAATTTCTACCGAAGGAGCCTTTGAAATTTTCCACTGGAAAACCGTTAGCATCGAACTTGACCACGTTAGCCGTGTCGAAACTTACTACGTAAAGATATCCTTCTTCGTCTACTGCTAAGTCGGCGGGGTTTCTAAAACGGAATCTTCTTAGATCATCTCCGAGAATTGATTTATAATATTCTAAATTATCCTTTCTATTTCCGCCACCTAGTCTATATCTAAGCGCATCTAAACGGTTCTTGCTAATCAAGTCTAGTTTATTAGAAGATTCTAATTGTTCCAATTCGGAAAGGCTCTCTTGCCAGTCTCCGCTAAGATAATACGCTTCCGAAAGAAAGAACTTAGGATGAACGAAATCAGGTTTGATAGAGAGGGAACGGACAAAATTTTCTCTGGCCGCAGAGAACTCTCCCTTATTATAATAGGCGAGGCCTCGTTTGAAGAATGTCCTGGCTTCTTTTTCTTTTAGTCCGAAGTTCGGCAGGGGTTCGGACCATCCAGATTGGGTGAGAATTCCTAAGAGTAGAAATAAAACGAAAAGTTTTGTTTGCGCACGTCTCCCCATTCTAATCCTCTCTGTCGATAGAACAGCTTAAGAGACATAATTTCAACCTATTTTTCGAGCCTTCTATATGGGTTTTACCACTCTTGCAAGCAATTAAAAGCAAAGATTTTGTAGGAGCTCCTACAAGCTAACCGGCAATAAATCCAGTTGTAGAAATAGGCGTTTTGTGAAAATGTCCGTTTTTCGCCACCGCTACGCTCCGGCCCCCACCCAAATCGGGCGGGGCCCGATTCGCATCCATGTTGGAGTTCCCACAAATCGAACGAACCATAGGAGTGAGATTCGCGAAGGGTAGCTGAGCAAAGCTCAGAGCCGCCTCGAAAATTAACCGAGTCTTCTTTTAACTGAGAATCTTTCCTTTAGATTGGAAGAAGGGGAGTTGCCCGTGGGAGAGAGCCAGGCGTTTTTCCAGTTGGAATGCCATTCGGACCATTCGTTGCGCACGGATTGGTTTTGTTGGAGTTCCTCTTCGACCTCTCTCATCAATCGGTCCAATAAGATCACATAGTTTCTGAATCGCAGGGCCAGGTCGGTGTTTGAGGAAAGTTCCTGCATGGTTTTCATATCGGCCGGAGGGGGTGGGAAGAGGCATTTTTTCTCGGAATTTTTGGCGGGAAATAAAAAAGAAACCGGGGTGTGTTAGCCTGCAAGGACGGCTATATGGGCTTCTACACTTTCTGCTAAGGCGTCCAGGTCGTAGCCTCCTTCTAAGAAGGACACTGTCTTGGCACCGATTTGTTTTGTTGCGGATAATATTAAACGCGTGAATTCTGCAAATGCGTTCGTGCTTAGATTCATTCCCGCTAATGGATCTCTTCTGTGCCCATCAAACCCCGCAGAGATTAATACATACTCTGGTTGGAATTCCAACATCGAAGGCACTATCGTTTCTTGGAAATAATGCAGGTATTCTTTATCTCCTGAACCCATCGCCAATGGGATGTTTAATGTATAGTTTTGTCCTTTTCCTTCTCCTCTTTCATGAACAGAACCTGTTCCGGGATAATAAGGATATTGGTGGAGTGATGTGAAGAATACTTTGTCTGAGTCATAAAATATTTCCTGGGTTCCGTTCCCATGGTGTACATCCCAATCCAGTATATAAACTTTTTCTACTCCTTGGGTGAGCAGATAGTTTGCTGTGATAGCTATATTATTTAGCAAACAGAAACCCATAGACCTTCCTGTTTCCGCATGATGTCCAGGTGGTCTGACGAGCGCGATCCCTGATTCTATTTCATTGGATGTAATCTTGTTTACAAGATCCATTCCGCTTCCTGCAGCTAAGAGCGCCGCATCAAAACTGGATTCCGAATATGGAGTGTCTCCATCGAAACTTCCTCGTTTACCTTGGATAACTGAAAATCTTTCTCTATGTCTGTGATTATGAACGGAATCGATTAGTTCTAATGGCAGTTTGTTGGGCTTGATCCAATGTAAGTCCTTAAAATAAGAGGTCTTATGAAGTCGATTGAGTATGGATTCTAATCTTTTGGGGGACTCGGGGTGGAATGTCCCGGTATCATGCAATAAGAAAGTATCGTCATAGGCATAACCGAGTTTCATTTTCTTCTCCCGTTTTTTGTTGGAAGTCCTACAAAGAGGACAAGTACCGAGGTCTTCGGTTCGATATTATTAATATAGATCCGGAGTAAATTTGTGCGCAAACCGTTTTCACTTTTTCCTATTTTAGTTCTCACCGCTTTTCCGGTCTGTGCAGAGTTCACGATTCCTTATCCTGACAATTCTAATAAGAAGGAAATTCCTGTTTTGGAATCTTCTCCTGAGGCCAAAAACAAACCCCAGTCAGTTTCCAAGGAAAGGGAGAAGAAGGAGATACGACTTTCTTCCAGAAACGTTTCAGAGGAAAGCGAAAAGGAAGCTCCAAAAGAGAAACTTAAAAAGTTTTTTACAAGACCTACGAACAAGGGGACTTATGGAGACCGTCCTAAATTCTATCGCGGTCTTTATGTGAATAATTCTTTGATTTCAGATAAGTCCCGTAAGAATGAATGGGAGTCCTTATTAAAGGATGCTTCCGATTACGGGGTAAATGTTTTGGTAATCGATCTTCAGCCTAAAACTCCTCCTGTGGAAGAGATCTCTCGTATTAAGGGAATGGGGTTTTATCCTGTGGGAAGGCTCGTAAATTTTGATGGGGGCCTTAAGACTAAATATCCTAGTACGGAAAAATTAAATTCCATCTTCGGTTATGTTCGCAAGGCATGTCTTTCCGGATTTCCGGAAGTACAATTGGATTATATACGGTATGCAGATGTCACCGATATTGATCTTTCTTTGAAGGAAAAATATAATAATATAAACGAGATTGTGAATCGGATCCGCGGAGAAGCAAATCAGTGTGAAAAACTTCCTTACTTAGGTGCGGATATTTTTGGTAGAATTCCTTTTAATAGGGACGATCAGATCGGGCAGAAGGTGGAGAATTTCGCTCAGCTTGTGGATGTGATCTATCCTATGTTGTATCCTTCTCATTTTTACGGCCAACCGGGTCGTATTGCAAATCCTTACCAAACTGTTTACGATGGCCTGAAGAATACTAGAAAAAGATCCTTATCCACTACGAAAGTGGTCGGTTGGATACAAGGTTTCGGGATGAGTCTTGGTCCTTCCGGTAAATCTCTGAAAGATTATATTAAAGCTCAGATTGAAGCCAGTGTGGACAGCGATAGCGATGGCTTTGTTGTATGGAATATCGTTGGGAAATATGGGGATACTTTTCGGGCGATTGAAGAAAGTATCCAGAGCGGGAAGCTGAAGTTAGAGGAATAAAATTATTGTGATTATGCGTGTTGGAATTCCAACACGAATTTTGCGCGAAAAAATCGGTTGCAATAATTAGAGTTTTATGATATAGGGACGGGGTGCTCCCACGGGCCACTCCCCACCACCCAAAAATTCGGGCGGGGGCCGCCTCTGCGATGTAGGAGTTCCAACACGTGAATTAAAGTCCAATATCTTTTTCTAATATTAAGAGATCCTTATCTCCCGGAACATTCTTCGGCCTGTGTAACTTATAAGCCTGAATGGATTCTACCGCTTTCATTCTCAAGAAATTTGCTTCTTCACTGAGCGTAGTGGACTTTGCCCCACCTGAAAGTTCCATATATCTCTTCCCATAGAGGAGGGAAGTCAATCGATGAAGCCTGTAGTCCGTGATATTATCCAGGCCGGCTTCTTTTAAAAGTTTTTGGGAGATTTCCCAAGATTTTTCCTGACGATTTCTGAGCTTAGGTTCTTCTTCCGGAGAGATACTTCCTTTAGGCCTTTTTCCGGAAGAATAAGAAACATATAATTTATAATAAGTCTCTGCACTTCTGATCAAAAGTTCGTAATCTGTTTTGGAAAGTCTAAATCCTTCTCTGGCAACTTCTTGTGCTCTTTCTAATTCTTCCGGAACAAAACTGTTCTTAGGAAAACTTGGAGCCTGGTCGGCCTTACAATTTAAAAAGGAAACATATTCTCTGGAGAATCGGATCAAGTCCTGGTCTGAATCGAATCTGGATCTTTTTTTCCATGCGGAAGAGAACTCTGCGCCAGCACTCATCGGAAGAATTCCTGAACACACAGGTTCTTTAGAATCCACTCCGGCCTCGTTCAAATATAACATTCCTAATCTGTAATGTGGCACCGGAGACATTGGATCTAAACGAATTGCCTTACGATAAGATTGGATTGCTTCCGGGATCTCATCTCTTGTAAAGTGATAATCTCCAGTCTTACGCTCTACTAACGCAGGTCCGCTTAGTTCGGAGGAAACCGGATAGGCGACGGTTAGTACCTTCTCCTTTGCCATTCCTAAATATCCGACACCTCTTAATTGTTTTCCAGCGAATGCGGTTTGGAAGATGGATTTAACTTCTATCTGACCTACGATACTTCCGTCTTTGAATGTTTCATGATCGAAATCTTTTTCGATCAAGTAGAGTATCTGTCCTGGACGTATGCCTGGATCGTAATGCACTTTTACGGTGACTATATCCGGTCTTGTATCGTATCCTAATTCGAAACTTTTGTATTTTCCCTCGTATTCGATCGGTTTGACCTTATCGAACATAATGGTCTCCCCGACTAAGACCATTTTTTCTTTTCTGGGCATTCCATCTTTTCCCGTGTTTTTAGGCATTCCAACATCTCGGAAAGCATACACAAATTCTTTGGAGAAGATAGAAGAGGAAAAAGTGCAGAGTAATAGGATGATTACAGGTCGGGTTAGGGCCATGGTTTTATTTTCGGTCGGATTAGAGTCGGGCAGTATCCGAATTTTAAGGGTTTTTATGTAAAAAGAGCATCCTCGAAATCGTTTTCGAGAGACGAAATCGGATGGCGAAGGGAGACTTTGCATTTGGTACAGGACCGTTTTTCTAATGGCAATACTTGAAACAAATCGTTTAACTAAAGCATTCGGTAAAATTACCGTAGTTGATTCTCTGGACTTATCTATCGAAGAAGGTGAAATTTTCGCTTTGATCGGGCCCAATGGAGCTGGGAAAACTACTACGATCAAAATGTTGACCACACTTTTGCCCCCAACATCGGGAAGCGCGTCTATCGGTGGTTTCGATCTTAAAACACAAACTGAAAAAATCCGCAGGATGATCGGATATGTTCCTCAAATGATTTCAGTGGACGGAAGTTTGACCGGATACGAAAACCTTATGCTTTTTGCTAAACTTTATGATATTCCTTCTTCCGAGCGAAAACATAGAATAGAGGAAAGTCTTCATTTTATGGGACTAGATGCCTATGGAAAAGCTCTATTACAAAGTTATTCGGGGGGAATGCTTAGAAGACTTGAGATTGCTCAGGCGACTTTACATCGACCGAAAGTTCTCTTTTTGGACGAACCTACAGTGGGCTTGGATCCGATAGGTAGGAGCGTTGTTTGGGAACATATTATAGATTTACAAAAGCAATATTCAAGCACGATCGTCTTGACGACACATTTGATGGATGAGGCGGATAAACTTTGCGATAGGATCGCCTTAATGTCAAGGGGAAGATTGGCCGTTGTTGGAACACCCGAAGAGCTCAAGAAATCCGTCGGAGGATCCGCAAAAACTCTAGAAGATGTCTTTATTCATTATGCGCAGGAGAATCTGAGCGACTCCGATGAAAACTTACATGCAATAAGTCAGGAAAGAAAGACAGCGAGACGATTGGGATAAACGAATGATCTTAAATTTTTTAAAAAAGACCTGCGTAATAACTGAACTCGAAATTCGAAAGGTCATACACGATCCAACAGAAATTTTGACTAGATCCGTTCAACCGGCTCTTTGGCTTTTGGTTTTCGGTCAGGTTTTTGCAAAGATGCCAATGATGGCGGGAAGAACAAATTATATATCCTTCATGACTCCCGGAATTCTTGCACAAAGCGTTTTATTCGTTTCGATCTTTTCCGGAATAGCGATCATTTGGGAAAAAGATCTGGGTTTAATCCAAAAGATGCTTACTACTCCCACTCCGAGGGCCTCGATCGTTTTAGGTAAAGCGATCTCCGCTGGACTTAGGACTTTGCCTATCCTTTTGATCATTTATATATTGGCTTTCGTTTTGGGAGTTTCGGTTCGTTGGGATTTGTTTAGTATATTCGGAGTTTTAAGTTTCGTTTTATTAGGGGCCATTTTCTTTTCCACATTTTCACTTATCATTGCCTGCCTCGTAAAAACAAGGGAGAGATTTATGGGAATCGGACAATTGCTCACGATGCCTCTCTTTTTCGCAAGTAATGCCATTTACCCGATAGAGATAATGCCGGACTGGCTAAAGGTATTGTCACATGTAAATCCCCTCACATACGTGATCGACGGACTTAGGACTTTTATGCTCGGAACTCCTGCCGCATTTAATCTAGGCTTTGACCTCGGTATTTTGTTTTTTTCGTCCTGCGTTGCCGTTTCGATCGGTGCTATCCTATACAAAAGGGTGGCGATGTAATTGGTCCGCATTCCGGATATTTACTGATATATTAAAAATTAGAAATGTATCTACGCCAAGATCCTAGTAAAGTTCTCTATCACTTGGTATTTATGTTCCGCTTGCGGGTGATTCCCAGGGCGAGAAAGTAGAATGGACCGGACTCCCGCTTTTGTGGCGGCGTCCGCTTCTTCTTTTATATCGGTGAAGAATACGATAGAACTTGGCGGCAGCGAAAGTTTTTCAGAAATCTTAGTATAACTTGAGGCTTCCTTTTTTCCACCTACCGCGGTATCGAAATAATTTTCGAAATATACCGTTAGATCTCCTGCTTCGCAATATTTATAGATCAAGATCTGAGCTTCTACACTTCCAGAAGAATATACGGCCGCACGTTTGCCTGATTTTCTGATCCTTTCTAAAAAGGGAGGAACATCTGAGAAAATTGTACTTTTTAGTTCACCTGATTCGTATCCCTTCTTCCAGATCCTTCCCTGGATCTCTTTCAAAATCCCTAATTTACGATCTTTGGATACTAGGTAGTTGCAAAATTTGGCAAGTGACTCCGGAGAGTTGGAAACTTCTTCGGTATATTCTTTTTCATTTTTGGAAGCGAGGATGAGCTCCTCGGCGAAGCCAGTTTCTGCCGAGGTCTCAGAGAAGAATGTAATAAAGTTTTGGACCGAGTAAGGAAATAAAACCTTGTGCACGAATTCTATCGGCGTGGTTGTACCTTCTATATCAAATAAATATAACTCGGCGTTTTGTTCTTCCAATTAAGCTGTCCTTTTGATCCTGCCGGCTTCGGCCGCCAATTCTTCGTGCATCTTTTGTTCGTCGTGTTTGAAATTTTTCAGGATATAGAACCACGCGAGTCCGCAAGGAATCCAGAAAAGGATCGCGATCGTGAATGCTTGGGTTCTGTCTGGTAATACTGTGAGGATCAACGCTGCCATTGCAGGTCCGAGTCCGTTCCCGAGATTATCCGTGAGATTGTATAAAGCAAACATAGAAGATCTACTTTTAGGTGGATTGACGTTTATGATCAATGCCCGAACATTCGGACCGGTTACGGAAATAATAATACCCGCGAGAATATTGATAAAAATGAATGTTGGACTTCCTGCAATATCCTTTGCATAAAGCAAATATAATGTAGGAATGATACCTAATAATATAGAGCTTCCGCAGAATATAGGCAGATACTTTTTGTTAGTATCATAAAGTTTTTGTCCGATCACTCCCCCGAAAAATGTTCCTGCGAAGATCCCTAAAGCTGCAAAGATCACTAATGCGGAAGCTTGGTCTTTAGGTAAGCCGTAACTGAATTCGTAATAGTCGTTCAAAAATACGAAGAATACACCCCAAGGTACACATCCTGGAATTCCTTGCATAAAGATCCCTACGTTTGTTTTACTTTGGAAAATGTTTTTGATATCCTTCCAAGTCAAACGGACCGCTTCCGAGTTTACGTCTAGAGAATCCGGATTTAGGCTTGCCAGTTCCTTCTCACTTCCACCACGAACAGGCTCTTTACAGAATAATCCGTAAACAAGCATGAATAAGAAAGAAGGAGCAGCCATATAAATAAAACTTTGTCTCCATCCGTTGATCGGGTCCTCGGTGCCTAAGGTCCCTCCTACCAATTGGCCGACTCCGACTCCGAGCCCAATGGCTAGAGAAAGATAACCTGCTGCTGTGGAGCGGGACTTGTCCGAGAAATAATCTCCGACGAGAGAGAAAAGAAGAGGGAAGCTTCCCCCCAAGCCGAAGCCTGTTAGAGTTCTGAGGATTAAAAATTCGTCGTAGTTTCTCGCGAATCCGGAAAGAAGGCAAGGGATCTCTCCCAATAATACTGTTCCGATGACTAAAGGTTTTCTAGGAAATCTTTGGGTAAGATAACCCATGTAAACCGAAACCAATCCTCCTAAAACGAAGAAACAAATCGGGATCAGTCCTCCCAATTTCCAATCGATCTCTTTTTGATCTGTGATCCCAAAAGAGCCGGCTATATTTCTGAGGTTCGGCGCGATCAGGTTTTGGTCCGCGAATAGAAAGAAGGCCATTCCCATGATCATCCAAAAGGCGAGGATCGCGTTTCCTCCATGGGCGGCAAGTTCGCCTAATCCGAAATATCGAAGCAGGCTTTTTTCCGAGGTCGGTTGAGACATCCAATTCTCTCCACTGTGTTTCTGTTTGATGTCGGCCTCTATAAGAAGCACGTAAAGCGACAGATTGGTGAGAGGAAAAGGAATCGGCAACGAAAATGTGATTTTACTCTGTGAGCTTTGAGAGAAAGAAAGGTCGGTTTTTAGTCCTAGAACATCCTCTTTCTTCTGTTTTGGAATAAATACTTGACCCAACGTTTACTTGTCTATAGCTTCGGTCCGACTACGCCTCTAACCTACATGGAGCCAAACAGCATGGCCTACCAACATAAAGAATTCTTCTTTCAATCTTCCAGAGACAATACCAAATTATACGCCCAGGCATGGACCAAATCCGGAGCTAATCGTGTAATTGTTTTTTGTCATGGATTTGGAGAACATAGCGGTAGGTATTCCAACCTCATCCAATATTTTAAGGACAGTGATGTAAACTTTTACGGTTTGGATTTGAGAGGTCATGGTAAATCGGACGGTAAAAGAGGTCATGCTTCCGGTTTCGAAGCGTTTGTAGATGATCTCGCGGACTTTGTGCAAGAAGTTCGAAAAAGGGAACACAGGGACAAGATCCTGCTTTTAGGGCATTCTATGGGTGGAGTGGTTGTCATCCGCTACGCTTTGGAAGGGATTAATCAGGATTATATTTACGGAGTTGTAGCTTGTTCTTCCGCATTAAAAATCCCTACTACTCCATTCCAAAGATTCCAGATCTCAGTGGCAGGTTTTTTACGTAAGATTGCACCTTCTACAACTCTCGACGCAAACCTGGATACAAATTTGGTGAGCAGAGATCCTGAAGTGGTCCAGGCCTATATTGATGACCCTTTGGTCCACGGTAAGGTTTCGTTCTCTATGGGCTACGAATTGTTCCAACAGGGAGCAATTGCGAATAAAAAGGCTGGGATACTAAGGACTCCTATCCTTATTCTCCACGGTTTGGCAGACGGGATCGCTGATCCTGCAGGAAGTCTGGAATTTTATAATCATTTAGTTTATAAGAATAAAAGAATGAAGACCTATAAAGGTTTCTATCATGAACTTATGAACGAACCTGTGGGGGAAAGAGAGAAGGTCCTAAAGGATATCAAAGAATTTATGGATTCTCTCGTTCCGGAAAGAGCAAAGTCTTCTGATAAAAAACTGAGCCCTAAGAAAGCCTCTAAATCTAAACCTTCTCCCAAAAAGAAAGTAGCAGCAAAGAAGAAGTAACTAAGCCCGCTTCTTCTTTTATTCTTTCCTGAGTCTGTATGTGATCGTAAACGAAAGGAAGAATAAGAAGGAAAGGATCCCGATCACTCCATAAATCGTTTTTTCCGTCGAAACGAATATACTTCCGTTGTTAATCTCTCTTTCTTGGTTTGCAGTTTCGTTGATCGGTTCTCCTCCGATTACGGAAAGAGTGATCTCATACTGCGGTCCCGCGTAACTAACTATATTCGAATTCACATCGGGAGGAGCGTCTACGGAAACGGGGCGCGTTCCTTTCTGACCGATAAAAGAAACCTGCATGTCCTTAGGTTTAGAGAAGATCACCTTCTCTCCTTCCTGGTTCTCGAATAATAATCTATCTTTGAATTGAGTAGGAGATAGATTGGTAGAAGGGATTACATAACTCACAAATAACTGAGAAGTTCCAGGAAGAATTGCCCTATCGATCACCCAACCGTTTTTTCCTTTAGTCAATTGGATAGGGATCGCCATTTTATTTGTGCTTTGGGTCAACTGAGCGCTTACTTCTAAAGCTTCTTCGGGCACATAAACTTCTAAAGGGTCGTTCGGGTTCTGGAAACTTTTAGGAGGGATGGTATTATTGGTAAGAATAGATACTTTAGAAATTACTAATGCGTCTTTTTCTCTTACTACTTGTAGTAGAGACTTTGTTTTTACTACGGAGCGATCCAGGGTTTTATCATAAACTGTTACCTCTTGTGGACGGGACCTCATCATGGGCACCGGGGGGATCATCTTATTATAATTTACTCCGTTATAAGTCACTTGAAGAAGTATCGGAAGTCCATCAGGAGCATTGATCTTCGGAAGTTTAAAAGTTCCTCTCACTGGACCTTGCTCAGGAAGAGGTAAAGGCATCATTTGTCTTTCCAAAGCGAAGAGCCGAATTCCTTCTGCGGAGCCCGGTCCGCCCGTACTTCCATTTTTAAGGACAATCTGAAGTTCCAGTTCCTCCCCAAACAAGGGAGATAGGCTAAAACATATAAAAAGAGAAAAGAATAGGATTAGAAATTTCTTCTGCATGGACGATTCCAATGTTTCTTATCCCCTGAAAAAGGGAAAGTCTTTCCGTTCTGATTCTTGTATCCGAAAACTCTAAAATTGTGGACGAATGTGGGGAATTTCGTTAGAAAGGAAGGCCAAGAACCAATAAATAGAAAGAGGCCGCCTTGAAATTATTCAAAAGAATCCTTCTGGTGCTATTAAGTGTTTTCGCTTTATTACTTCTGCTCGTTTATTTTTCCACATTCCATCCATCCGACTTGGAATCAGTACAAGTAAAATGTGAAGAAGGTGCTCCAAGCTTGGAATCTTCAGAGCCGATCAAGGTATTATCTTGGAATGTACAATATTTCGCAGGTAGGAATAGAGTATTTTGGTATGATGTTCCGGATGAAACCGGACCGGATGTCGGACCATCCAGAGTAGAGATAGAGTCCACTCTCAAAAAAGTGGCGAATGTGATCTTAGAGAGAGATCCTGATTTTGTTCTATTCCAAGAAGTGGATGACGGAGCTAAAAAAACGTACTCTGAAAATCAGTCGGAAAGAATTCTTCCTCTACTTTCGGACAGGTATCCTTGCCAAACGGAAGCATTTTATTGGAAGGCAGGATTTGTCCCTCATCCGAAGATCATGGGCTCCGTTGGGATGAAGCTGACTATATTCAGTAAATATAAAATTCTTTCCGCTTCTCGCCATCAGCTTCCTACTCCTCCTGCTGATCCGATTACCAGACAATTACAGTTAAAACGAGCCGTATTAGAAGCTTCGGTAGACGTAAAAGATAAAAAACCTTTAGTGCTTCTAAATACACATTTTGACGCATTCTCCATGGGAACGGATACTATGCAGAGACAGGTTGCATTCGTAGGTCAGTTATTGGATAAATTGGATTCTGAAAAGTCTGAATGGATCTTAGCTGGAGATTTTAATCTTCTTCCTCCTGGATTTTCCAGGAAACATTTACATCCTAACGGAGCGTACTTTTATAGCGACGATGAGGAAATTTCTCCTTTATTCAAAAAATGGAATTCAACTGCAAGTTTGGAAGAATTGAACGGTCCTAATCAGGAAAAATTCTACACTCATGTTCCTAACGATCCTCAGATCGCAAAACCGGATCGAACTATAGATTATATGTTCTACTCAAAAGGTTTAACTAAAAAAGAGTATATCGTATTAAGAGAAGGGGAGGCCTTGGAATCCAGCGACCATCTTCCTTTAGAGGCAACCTTCTCCTTGGAATCTCGTTAATCTGGTCGGACAAATCCTTGCTCTTTTCTATAAGGGCAAGAATTTGGAAAAAAACGAAAGATAGGGCATTATGAGACCGTTTAAAATTCTGGGAGTGCAGCAGATCGCAGTCGGCGGAGACAGTAAGGATAAACTCAAAAAATTTTGGGTGGATACTCTCGGACTGCAAAACATCGGTTCTTTTAGAAGTGAAAAAGAGAACGTAGATGAGGACATCCTACAGATGGGCAAAGGTCCTTACGCTGTAGAAGTAGATATCATGGAACCTGTGGACCCAAGCAAGAGTCCGAAAGTAAATGATCCAAAACTGAATCATATTGGACTTTGGGTAGATGATATTCATAAAGCAGTAGAATGGTTGAGTGCGCAAGGAGTTCGTTTTACTCCAGGCGGGATCCGCAAGGGTGCAGGTGGTCATGACGTGACTTTTATTCATCCTAAAGGAAATGAAGAATTTCCACTTTGTGGAGAGGGAGTTCTTATCGAACTCGTTCAGGCTCCCAAAGAAGTGATCGAAGCTTTAAGTTGAAGATCGAATAAAAAAGGATCTCTTCGGAGATCCTTTTTTATATTATAATTATTTAATGCCCTGCAGGAAGTAAGTGTGCATCGGGCCTTTTCCCTTTACCTCGATCACATTCCTATCTTCGAAATTATACTTATCTTTTAAGGAAAGATAAACGGATTCAGAAACATGGATCCTTCCGGTGGCTCCATGAGATTCCATACGAGAAGCGGTATTGACTGAATCGCCCCATAGATCGTATACGAATTTGTTCTTTCCGATCACTCCGGCAACAACCTCTCCGGTATGAAGGCCGATTCGAACATTAAACTCGAATTCCAGCTCCGGTTTTAATTCATCCAAACGATGGATCATATCCAATGCTGCCTGGGCAGCCTTATGAGCATGGTCTTCCGTTGGCACAGGAATACCGCCGGCCAACATATAACAATCGCCTATTGTTTTAATTTTTTCTAATTTATATTTATCGGCGATCACATCGAATTCTGTAAAAATACGGTTTAAGATCTCAACTAATCTCGTAGGAGTTTGGATCTTAGTGGTAAGCTTGGAAAATCCGACTATATCGGCAAAGAGAACGGTAGAAGAAGGGAAATAATCCGCAATAACACCTTCTCCTCCTTTTAAACGATCAGCAATACTTCTAGGTAGAATGTTTAAGAGTAAATTTTCGGACTTCTGTCTTTCTTCTTCTATACTCTTGTTCAGGACCTCGATTTTTTCCAAGGAGTCTTTTAATTCTTTGTTTCTTTTGGAAAGAGTCCTATAAGCATCCGCGTTATCCACACCGATTGCCACATAGTTTGCCAAGGTCCTAAGGATATTTAACTGGTTGGGTTGGAACGCATTTTTGGAATAACTGTGAACCGTAAGAATCCCTATCAGACGTTCTTCTACCTTAAGAGGGAAGTATAATGCAGATTGGGAATTCTCTCCGAAATGTTTTCTGATATCCGATAAATAATTCGGAAAATCTTTCTCGATATCTAATGTAATCAGTTCCTTCTGTTGTTTTACGCAATAAGAAGAAGGATTATCCTCTTCTAAAGAATCTACGGAAGGCGCTGGAACATATCGTCCGTCTATTACACAAAACTTATATTTGATCTCTTTTTTTTCTTCGTCGTAGGTACCGAATGCGAGCACATCCATCGGAACGATGGACTTTGTATTTTCGTAAACGGATTGTATGATAACTTTAGGCTCGAGAGAAGAAGTGATGATCTTTCCGATCTCAGTTACAAGTTTGAGGTCCATATAAGCGGCCTCTAACATTATATTAGAATCGGTTAATGCTTCTTGAGTTTTGAGAAGTCTGTGTTGGGTAGAGTCCCCGATCTTCATGATCTTTGAAGATTGTTTGAGAAGGGACTCGTAGGATCCTACGAGAGTTTTTAATTTTTGTTTAGGATCCTCTTTAGTATTCGGGTCTTCTAAAAAAGACTGAGCGTCCGAGAGAAGTTTAAATTCCTGCTCGAAAAAAGTATTCTGTTCTTTCGAAGTTTCGTTCTTTTCCACTTGTTCCGCACGAATGAAATCTTATTTATAAGATTTCATTTTGAAAGGCAGGGACAAGTCGGAAGAGAATTCCTCTCCGGTTTCCTGCATGTCCTCGTCGTCTTCTTTATAGAGCCACTCGACTTCTACCTTTCCACCTTTGTCATGATATTTCTGGAGATTGTCCAAAATATCCATGATCACTTTGGAAGAACTGGTGTTAAAATAATCCATTTGAAAACGGAACTGGATCTGTTTGTTTGCAGTTTGGATAGCAGCCAACCAGTCAAAGACAGGTTTGTAAAACGCCATTGCGTTTTCCGGATAAGATTCTCCGATAATTTCCGCGAGCCCCTTGTCCGATTCTAAGATGATTTCCGGTGAAGTTTTAGTCTGTTGTATGTGTAAGGATTCCATGATTAGTTTTCCTTCGTAAAGAATGCGGAGATTGTAAAAAAGGATAGTTTGCCATCTAATTTGTCGAAACGAAACACCAGAGGTCCGTCTGACTTCCTAGCAATATCGATTAATCCCACACCTGCTCCTTTGCTATCTTCCGGCCTCTCCGATCTAAGTTGCTGTTGGTAGAAGGACTTTAATTCGTCCTTACTCATGGAGTTGATTTTTTGGATCCTTTCGGTCAAAAATTCGATCTTCTCGTTTAGTACCAAATTTCCCGAAGCAACATGGTAGCCAACCGAATTTTCCCTAACTATGAGGATCCCTACGCCTGCATCTTTCTGCTCTTCGTTAATTTTTCGTTCAGCGGAGTAGTGCAGCATATTTTGCGCTAGTTCAATAAATACCGCAAAAATTTTCTTTATTTTGGATTCCGTGCTCAAAGAAGTCCGGATCATAGATCCTAATTCGGTTAGAACTTCCTGAGACAGTCTGCCCTTAAAGGATACGAGCAGATTGTATTCGCTGGTTTCCTGATAAGTCTTAAATAGATTTATGACTTCATTTTCCATCTTCAGCATCTTCCTTTTCCAGAAACATCTCCTTATCTTCCCCCCAGTATTACACCGACAAGTGTTATGTCGTCCCGTTGAGCTTCTCCATTTTGGTGGGCTAACAGGAAGGATTCTAAACGTTCTTTTTGTTCTTCGCAGGAAAGATGTTCTATCCCGCTTAAGAAGTTTAACAATCCTTTGGTACCAATTTTTTGTCGGTCCGGATTCGGCTGGTCCATAAAGCCGTCCGTGGTTAAGTAAACACTCGTACGTATTCCATTTTCCAAGGGAATGGAGTGTGTAGTAAATTTTCGCGTTTCTTCTTTTTGCCTGCCGCCGATCGAGAATCTATCACCTTTAATTTCGGTCAAGATTCCGCCTTTTCCAATAAAAATAGGCCGTTTTGCTCCCGCAAAGTATAAATTGTTTCCTTCAATCTTTAATAGGCAAAGATCCATTCCGTCTCTTGAATTTGTTTGGTCCATGTCCTGTTTGAGGGCTTGCCTTACCTTTTTATGTAATTGTTCTAAAATAGAACCTGGATCTGTAATACCAATTTCGTTCACGATCTGATTGAGCAAAGTATTTCCGATCATGGACATAAGAGCTCCCGGAACTCCGTGGCCTGTACAATCTACGGATGCGATATATATTGCATCTTCCTGTTTTGAAAACCAGTAAAAATCTCCGGATACTATATCTTTCGGGCGGAATACCACAAAATAATCGGAAAGTGCACTTCCCAGTACTTCAGAAGAAGGTAAAATGGCCTGCTGGATATTCAATGAATATGTAATACTATCCGTAATATGCTGGTTTTTTAATGCCAGATCGTCGTTGGCTTGAGCTAATTCTTTAGTTCTTTCTGCGACCTTGCTTTCCAAATTCGCATAAAGTAATGCGTTATCGATGGAGATCGCCGCCTGCGATGATAGAATGGAGATAGTCTGCAATCTATCCGAAGTGAATGCGGCCTCGGAAAGATTATTCTCCAAATATAATATACCGATCAGTTCTCCTTGTTTGATAATCGGAGAACATAGAACGGATTTTGTTTTCCTTTCTCTAATATATGGGTCCTTGTTGAACTTCTCGTCCGCGAATGCGTTACGCAGCACCAGATCTTCTTTGGTTCTTTCCACATAATAGATAACGCTGATCGGAATATTTTTACTTTCTTGGATTGGAATTCCTTGAAGCACTCTGATCTCGTCGTCGGTAGTGCTTCCTTCGGCTTCTACAAAAAGTTTTCCGTCCCTTCTTAAGATCATGACTCCTTTTTCCGCACCCACGTTCTCGATGGAGATCTGCATTAAAGTATCCAATAAGGATTCTAGTTTGATCTCTCCGGAGATTGCGGTGGAACTTTTCAGAATAGACTGAAAGTCCAAAGTCTGGCCTGAATATACTTCTGTCGCAGATGCAGTTCTTGTGCTTAAGGTCCCGATCGTGCGGGTAGTGCGGAAAGTATCTCTTCCTTTTTCTCGGATAAATTCCGGGAATTTGGTTTTGAGAAGTTCCTGCTTTTTAGTAGCTCCCCATCTTCCATACTTTTGATAGGCTTCCGCTATGTATTGAGATCCGATCTTGGCGCTTCCTTTGGAGAACCAGAATTTGGATGCAAGTTCTGCTGCCAAAGCCTCGTCATTATAATATTCGTTTTTGCCCGCAAGTTGCACTGCTTGTTCGTATGTTTTAGCAGCCTTCCAATTTTTGTATTCTAATCTTGCAAGTTCCGCTTCTACTAAAAGATACTTATGTTCGAAGTTCTCAGGAGCGTTTTCGGAAAGGACTTTTAGTTTCTGTTGGTTCTTCTTGATCCTTTCTAAGAATTTTGCTTTTTGTTCTTGCGTAGAAAGTTTATAATTCGCTGCCATCGCGAGAGAATATAAATAAGCATGTTCTTCAACGGCGATCTGACCGGAAATGAATCCCAGCATACTTTCGGATTCTTCTAATTCTTTTAATGCGGTTTCCGATTCCCCATAGCTGAGAAGCGTTCTTGCTTTCATGATCTTGAAGAGACAAACAGGGAAAGGACTTTGGTGAGAATTACATAATTCTATATAATCATTCTCACTCATTTCCTCGATGGAAAATTCCAAGTGAGAAGCGGTCTTTCCTCTTAGATTAGAAACTACTAATGCGGATGCGAGAACGGTATCGATCGCTAAGTTGTTTTTTACCTTGCGAGTGAATTTTAATAGACCATCTATTTTAGGTTTTACTAATTCTAAATTTTTAGACTGGAGAACCACATTGACTGCATCGTTCATAGCGCAGTAGCCGCCATGTAAGAATTCCCCGGATTCTAAACTGGCTTGGATCCCTCTATGATTGATCTCTTCCGAATATTTTAAATGTCTTACGAAAGGAGTGGTATAGTTTGCGAGAATATTCGCGGCTTTGGTGATCCCGCTCGGGTTCTTATATTTTTCACTCACCTTGACGGCAAGTTCCGCAAATTCGTAACCTCTTCTATACTGCTGGAATCCTGAAGTGAGAAGGATCGCATACATTGAATATCCGTATGGATCGGAAAGGTTTCCGTACTTCAAGAATAGGTTTACCATCTTTAAGGAAACGATCGGAAAGAGTGATAATGCAAAATTGTAAACGGTAGGAATGGCGCTGATCAAAAGATTCACCGCCATGATCTGTTCTTGTTTTTGGATCAGTGGGAGGTCCAACAAGGAGTCTACTGTCTTTTCTTCCAGAGCCTTGTTTACGATCTCTATTTCTTCTCCCGTAACTTTTTCATGATCTTTTTCAGGAATATCCACACCCAAAGGTTGGAGAGCCTTAATGATCATCGGAAGAGCTAAGTCGAATTTTCCAAGAGCCGAATACTGAATGATGAGTAGATTGCAAGCATCCGCTTTTTCGATCGGGGATCTTGCGTATTTCAAAAGAGTATCAATAGTCTTTTGAGAATCATCGAAATTCCCGGTAAGATACTGAGTTTCGCCTAACTCTCTGAAGATAGAGTAACAAAGTTCATACTTTGCATTCCAAAGAGCATCGTCTCCTTGAGAAGCTTCCGGAAGAAGGAAGAGTAGTTCTCTCGCCTTTGCAATATAAGATAGAGCAGGCTTGTAAGCGGTGGAATTTTTGGCCTTCTTTCCTGCGATTAGATCTAGCTGGGCCAGTTTTAACTTTTCTGCAGGTTCAGTGATGAGACCGGAGCCGATATTCATATGGTTTGCAATATCGAAAATATTGTCTTCGATCTGTTTTGGATCCGCTCCTTCTATCAGGAATCTTCCCAATTGTAGGCGGATCTTCTTTTTCTTTTCTTCTTCTATAATTTCGTAAGCAGCTTGTTGGACCCTGTCGTGTTGGAATCGAAAGGTAACTGTTTTTGCAGTTTGATAATTTTTATCTTTATTTGCTGCAGTTTCTTCAAAGGATTCCGCAAGACGATAATTCTCGCCTATCGGAACGATCAATTCTTCTGCGATTGTCTCCTGCAAAGAAGAGAGTGCAGTTTTATAATCCGTTTCTAAAATTCTAGTTAAAAGTGCCAGATCGAAGCTGCTTCCGATGCATGCAGCCAATTCCAAAGTCTCTTGGATCTTAGGAGAAAGTTTACGGATCCTGTTTACTAAAAGTTCTACTACGTTATCCGAAATTTTGGTGTTCCGGATCTTTGCGATATCCCATTTCCAAACGCCTTCTCCAGGTTTTCCGGAACCTTGATCGAAATAGACCGAGTCTTCTTTTGCGAGTTGTTTTAGAAGTTCCCCGATAAAGAACGGATTACCTCCTGTTTTAGAATGGACGATCTCCGCGAGTTCAGTGGTTTTATCTTCCGAAATATAAAGACTGTCAGAAAGTAATTGTCTTACGTCTTTTAGGGCCAAAGGTTGTAAGACGATTTTGTAAGGATCTAATCCTTCTTTTTCCAAAGTATCCAATAATACTTGGAAAGGATGAGAGGCATCCACCTCGTTGTCCCTGTAAGCCAATATGATAAAAAGGTAATTTACGGTTACGTCTTCCATTAGATTTTTGAGAAGCTCTAGGGAAGCGGTATCCGCCCATTGCATATCATCTAAGAAGATTGCAAGCGGATGTTCGGGGCTTGCGAAAACCTTAATAAAGTTTTGGAATACTATATAAAAACGGTTTGCATTCTCTTGCGGGCCAAGTTCGGAAACTGGATCCTGTTTTCCGATAATGATCTCGAGTTCCGGGATCACATCAGTGACCACTTTTCCGTTGGCGCCGATCGCTTTTTTGATCTTACTCTTCCAGGCCTCGATCCTTTCCGGAGATTCGGTTAGAATCAATTCTACCAAGCTGGAAAATACTTGGATAATAGCGGAGAAGGGAAGGTTACGATTGTACTGATCGAACTTTCCGGAGATAAAATAACCTTTGGATTCTGTGAGAGGTTTGTTGATCTCTTTTACAAGTGACGATTTTCCTACGCCGGAATAACCTCCGATTAAAACCATTCTGGATCTTCCGTTTGTTGCAACGGACTTGAATTCTTCCAAAAGTGTTTTGATATACTCATCCCTTCCGTAAAGTTTCTGAGGGATCTTGAATTCGGTAGAAAAATCGGTTTGGGCCAAAGGGAAAGAAGGGAAGTCAGACTTTTCTTTCCATAGAGTGAATGCCTTTTCTAGATCTCCTTGGAGTCCCCTTGCCGTTTGGTATCTATCTTCTGCGTTTTTTGCGAGAAGTTTCATTATAATTTCTGAAAGTACTGTAGGGACCTCGGATCTTGCTTCTTTTGGCGAAACAGGGATCTTGGCTAAATGAGCATGTACTAATTGTAAAAGATCGTCCCCGTCAAATGGAAGTTTTCCAAGAAGCATCTCGTAGTAAGTGATCCCTAACGAATAAAAATCACTTCTGTAATCAACGGAACGGTTCATCCTTCCTGTTTGCTCCGGGGACACGTAATGGATGGAACCTTCCAAAATATTCGGAGCTGACCAGGAAGTTTCTTCCTTGTTCAGTCTTGTTGAGATCCCGAAGTCTATGATCCGGACCTGTTTTTCATCCTTATTGAATATGATGTTTTCTGGTTTTAAGTCTTTGTGTATGATCTTTTTGGAATGGATCTCACTTAGTCTTTCCGCGAGTTGGATGGAGATAGGGAAAAAGTCCGAGAGAGTCATCGGCTTTTTGGATATAAAATCCTTTAAGGAACCTCCTGGCACGAAGTCCATAAAAAGAGCGAACCCATCTTGGAGTTTTTCGAACTTGATAGGTTTAACAAAATAGCCTGAAGAAAGTAAATTTAGGATCTCGAATTCGTTCCTAAGATTGACCACGGAAGGATGTAATTCGTCCAAAACCGGAAGAAATTTGATGATAACGGACTTGCTGTCCTCTTTACGAACAGCTTTATAAACTTCGGACGCAGATTCGGCATTTAGTCTTTCTTTTAGTTCGAACCCTGTTACGATCATCCTTCTACTTCACCTTTATTTTTATATTATATTCTAAATATCGAATTTTCAGAGGCGATACAAAAGACCGCCCCAATAAAATCCGGCTCCAACCGCTGGGGAAAGGATTAAATCGCCTTTTTTGACGATCCCTTTATAATAATATTCGGATAATGCGATTGGGATGGATGCAGCGGAAGTATTTCCTACTCTTTCGAAATTAAAAAGTATTTTTTCTTTAGGGAATTTTGTTCTTTTGAGAACATCCTGAACGACCACGTCTGTGCCCGGATGGGGTATTACCCAATCTATATCTTCTAATGCGACATTATTCTTTTTTAATAGACCGTCCATGGCGGAAAGTGTAAGATCTGCGGCGTTGGTCACAAGCTCAGGATAACTTTTTATATAAAAATTCGGTCCTGGTCCTAACTCTATGATCTTAGAAAGATCTCCGTCATCTTTCAAAAAAGAATCAATGATGCCGAATTCCTTGTTTCCGGTATATTCTAACAGAACTCCTGCTGCTGCATCACCTGCAGTAAATTCTCCATAGCCGTTCATTTTGGTTCTAACGGAAAATCTTTCGCTACCGATCACTAGTGCGGTCTTAAATTTACCGCTGCTTAAGAATGCAGATGCCATTTGCACTCCATGAACAAATCCGGTGCAAGCAGTAGAAATATCGAATGCTAGTGAGTTGGAAGTTCCTGCAAGTTTGGAAGCCTGAGGCGCCAAATCCGGGAGATAAAGCCTATCAGTCCAGTTGGCTAAAATGAATAAGTCCACATCCTCCGCTTTTTTTCCTGCATCTTTCAGGATCATTTTGGAGGTTTCCGCAGCCATAAATTGGGCGGTTTCTTTTTCGTTTGCCCTTCTTCTTTCCGTTACACCTATATTGCCGATGACTGCTTTTTCGGCAGGGTGCATTTCTGGATATTTTAATCTAGGCCGAATTTCATCGTTAGTGACGATCCTTTCCGGGAGATAATGTCCGATCCCGGTGATTCGAACCCCGTTCGAAACTAGATTTTTAGAATTCGCCATGGATCAATACTCCTTTGGTCCATAATAAATTTCCAGTCATAATTCCAATCTTTTGCTTCATCTTTATCACACTTAAGGCAAACGGGTATACACCATAAATTGTTCTGTATAAATTCTTTCCGGATCCAATTCCCTGAGGGCAGTCAATTCATCCGAATTTACTGCCGGCTCTTGCGCAATGGGAAGATCTTCGTCAGGAGGGAGCCAGAGAGTATATCTTAGAACAGCTTCTTCCGATTCCATTTCATCGTCGGATGCGGGAGTAAGCCATGAGCTTAATTCGAAAGGATGGTCAGAAAAGGAACTCCTTTGGAATCTACCGAACTGACACACCGCTTCTACCACTCTGTCTCCAGGAGAAGTGATATGTTTTACTTTTCTTACGAATCGAAAACGGTTCGCCTTTGCTACTACGATTGTATCAGCAGTGGAGGCGATATCATTCGCTCCTCCTGAACCTACTAAGAAGTTTCCTTTTCCGTCCAAGACTGAGTTGATATTTCCGAACCAGTCCACTTCTGCAGCGCCGATCACTCCCAAACAATCATCCGGTACGATTGTTCCCAATACACTTATGATATCGGATAACATGGAACAGTGTTGAGTATGGAGTTGGCTGAAAAGAAAAACATCACCCGCAAAAGGTTTCATTCCATAAAACCCAAGTTCGGCGATGATCTTGATATGGATCCCTTCCTTTTCTAGAAGTTTGGCTGCTGTCCAGGCAGCCATATGAGCGGCTCCGATCCCTGCGAGAATCGTTTTGTATCCTTTTGTCTTGACTTTCTCTATGATCGCTCTTGCAGCAAGAATGATCATCTGCTCGGAATCATTTACTGTTTTAGGATTTTCGGGAGAAGAAAGAGAATGTTCCGGAGGAGTCATCTTCAAACGTCTGAGCCTGACTTCTCCCATCAGATCCAGATATTCTTCGTGACCTCCTGATAATATTACATTTTCTTTATACCATTTTTCGGCCTTAGCGGGAATGCCTGCCGCCTTATTGGCCTCCATTTGGAATTCGTAATCATCCAAATAAGATTCCACACCTTCGAATGCAGGGATCTCTGGAAAACCTTGTACCCTTAAAGATTGAGGATGTGCCCCGAATCTTGCTGGAGCGATCCCTAAAACTTTCGTACTGGGTATATGTACTAGTTCAGGAGGAACTGTTCCTCTTGGTACGATCTTCTCGACAGTAGCGATTACACCTTTTGTAGCTGCAAGTGCACCCCAGGCTCCTTCTCCGCCTGGCTGAGAAAGTACAATATTCCCATCTTCATCCGCTACTACTCCGTGAACCAATGTGATCTCAGGGCAAAGTGGAAGAAGGACTACCATGTCCTTCTTCTTTGTTCCTCTACTTTCGGAATCTAGATGAGGACTTGCTGCTTCTCCGTAAGGACTTCCTTCGGTAGGTTTATGATATAAGAACGCAGTCTTTCCTAATTTGTCCGTAATTAGGTCAGACCCTACCAAAGAATTAGAAACAAAGCCGGGAAGTTTCATGGCTCCCGCCATTAATCTTTGCACCAATGTGAGAAGGGACCAAAGTTCCAACTCGAAAGGTTTCCCTCTCATTAAATCTTTATACAGACTGTTTGGACTTGGCTTAGGATAATTATCTCCGGCAAAACCTGTAATTATCTTTTTTACGATGCCGGAAAGAGCTAGACAATGAGCACTAGAATGAATTCCCGCAACACTGATAGTGAACTCAGGATTTGTTCCTTCAAAAACTCTAGAGAGAGAATAGATAAGTGCATTTGGCCTAGACATGGTAGTGGCCAAGTGTAAGTACATGCCAGGCTTAACGAATTCTCGTACAAGAGAATCGGGATCGGAAAGAATCTTAGTAGTTTTATGTTTCGATTCTTGTGGCATTCGTTTATTTTGTAGAAAAGCCCGGACAAACGGCATTTTCACCAAAGGTTAAATTTTTGACGGAAAAAAGGCCGAATTCATACGAAATCAATGTGAAAATACCGCCAAATCGTGAGTTTAAAGCCAATGACATTTCGCATTTAAAGACTAACATCGTTTAATGCTAAATAGGAAGGATTAGGTCTCTCTTTTTTACCTGACCCAGGTATAAAAAATGGACGATCTTCCCTCTTTCTCACTCATACAAGAGACTCAAGGCTTTAAGATCGGATTTCCAGTCTCCGATACTAAGATGAGAAAGAGAAGCTAAATGTCAGAAGTTCCCAAAGAGTCTTTTACATTCAAGACAGAACTAGTTGTCCGCAGATCGGACACTCGGAGCGCCACTGTAGTAGGTGGACTTTTTGTTTCTCACCTAACATACGAAACATTTATTCCACTCATAAACGAAGTATTCGATGCATTCTTAGAATCGTATTCTTGGTCCAAGGCAAATATTGCAGGCGCCAATATCATCATTCCTAAAATGGAAGTCGATTATAAGTCCGAAGCTAAAGCTGGAGATGTTTTGGAATTTTCAGCCGGAGTTTTTAATTTAGGAAAGAAGTCTTGCGAGCTATATATCTCCGCTTCTCAAAAAGTTTCTAAAGAAGAAGTAGGACTCGCAAAAATTTCTCTAGTCTTCTTCGACTATGTTTCTAAAAAAACATTGGAGATCCCGTCCGCATTCAGGGCGAAATTCGAAGTATGAATTCCAAGGCCCAAACTTCTCAGGCGGAAGCCGAGTTTCCTTCGGAATATTATTTTTCGACGGAGATACCGATCCGTAAGATCGATCTGAGTTTGGACATACATGTTTCTTTCGCAAGCGTCTTGGATCTTGTGATGGAAGCTCACCTTCAATTCTTTCAATACTTAGGTTATTCGGTCACCGATATACACGGAAACAGCATCATATTTGCAAATGCTTCCATACAATATCAGGGAGAATTATTATATAAAGATAAAGTGATTATAGATGTTTCCTTGGATAATTTCGGGGAGAAGTCTTTTGATCTATACTTTAGGCTTTCTAAAAGGAATCGAGCGGAGAAGGTCTCCGTCGTAAAGATCAGAGTTCTGTTCTTCGATTATAAACAAAGAAAAGTAGTTCCAATCCCTTCCGAATTCAAACAGAAATTTGATACCGGTAAGTATATCAAGATGCAAAGTCCTGAGATCGGAAAAGAGGTCTCAAGCGCCGTCGGTCCCGATGGATTCGTATTCGGATTTCGTAAACTGGAAGTGTGGAATCTATCGCATGTGTTCCTTCTTCATTTATACGAACTTTGTGAGAGTTGGAAAGGAAAAGTAGAGCCGAGTCTATTAGAACATATCAGATCCATTTCTTCCTTATTGCCTGTTCGAATTGCAGGTGCTTGGGGAACCAGAATTCGCGCAGAAAAAGTAAAAAATATACTAAGAGCAAAAGTGCATTTGGAAGAATTAAGATATCTTCTGATCTTAGTAGCGGATCTTGGAAAAGTGGATCCTTCCCAAGAGTTGGATGACCTTCAGACGATTAATTCTCATCTCAAAAAATATCTGAACAAAGTCAGGACCGGAGAAACTAGAAAGATCCGATGAAAGATAAGGTCGCATTAGTCACAGGCGGGAATGCAGGAATCGGAAAAGCAATCGTATTGGAATTTGTTTCCAGAGGTGCGAAGGTAATATTCTGCGGAAGAAGAGAAGAAGAAGGAAAAAAAGCAGAAGAGGAAATTTCCAAACTAGGCGGAAAAGTAAAGTTCTTTCGATGTGATGTGTCAGACGATTCTCAAGTAAAAGAATTAGTACAAAAAGCCGAGTCCGAATTCGGAGGCTTAGACTACGCGGTGAACAACGCTGCGGTCGGCGGACTTGCAACCGATCTACATCAATACCCGGAAAAAGTTTGGGACAAAGTGATCTCGGTAGATCTAAAAGGCACTTGGCTTTGTATGAAACATGAATTAGAACTTCTTTTAAAAAGAGGAGGGGGTTCTATCGTAAATGTATCTTCTATCGCAGGGTTAGTCGGTGCAGATTGGAAAGTGGCTCCATATTCTGCAGCAAAACATGGAGTAGTCGGACTCACAAAATCAGCAGCGTTAGAATACGCGGAAAAAAAGATTAGAGTGAACGCAGTTTGTCCGGGATTTATTCGCACGGAAATGTTAGAAGGACTGTTTCATTCTTCGTCTGATCCTAAAGAAGCTGAGAAAAAAATCACCAGATTACATCCAGTCAATCGACTTTCTGAGCCGAGTGAAGTGGCAAAGGCGGCAGTTTGGTTATGTTCCGACGAGGCTTCCTTCATTACCGGCGTGGCGCTTCCCGTAGATGGCGGCTATACTGCAAAGTAAAAAGGAAAGATTTTTCTCGGGAATCCATCAAAATTTCGTTATTTTCTTATATAGAAAACGTAATCTTTTTTCTTGAAGGAAAGTTTGGATGAGTCAAAATTGCGTAATTCCGTTTCGAGAATAGTAAACGGTTTTCCCGGCTAAAAAAAATATGAAACTCCGGTATTATGCAATCACGGACAAGGGAAACTTTCGTTCTCATAACGAAGATTCTTTTTTATCCGTAGATAGTTTGGTATGTGGCCAAACTCACGGAGAATCAGATACAGTTCGCGAATTAGATACGGAAGAATTTTCCGGACTATTTGCCTTGGCGGACGGTTTAGGCGGACATGAAGCGGGAGAGATCGCAAGTAGAGTTGCATTAGAAAAACTTGCTTGGATGGAAAAAGCGATCCGTCCCATCGAAGAATTGCCTTCTTCCGGTTGGAAGAACCTAATCCGCAAAATTAATAACGAAGTAAACGCCTACGGTGAATCTATAGGAAAACCTAAGATGGGGACCACTTTAGTAGGTTGTCTTTTGGGAAAAAGAAAGTCCTGGGTCTTTAACGTAGGAGACAGCCGACTTTATCACCTTACAAAAAACGGTCTCAGCAAAGTAACAGTAGATCATAATATTGGAGAAGAGTTAGGTTCCAGTTACGGCCGAAATCTTTTAACCAGTTGTATTGGCGGCGGAACAAAAAGTATAGAAGTTGATACGTTCGACTATTCCGGAAAATTGTCTCCCGGAGATTTTATACTACTCTGCACAGATGGTCTTACTGAAGTTTTGAACATTGACCAAATAGAAAAGATCATGAGAGAACATGAAGATCTAAGAGAAACTTGTAGGATCCTTTCGGAAGAAGCAAATCTCAGACTTACTAGAGACAATCACACGATTGTAATTATAAAAATAGACTCAGTTTAAGTTGATTGTCTTAAAGACCGGAAGAGTAGGCGCCTTCTAACAGAAATCGGGCAGTCAATCGGAAGAATAAATCCCCATTGTCCGCCTCCTCTAATTGAAACACCAAGGGTAAATCCGACTTTCTTGCTATTTCAAAAAAACCTAAACCTGCACCTTTACTTTTTTCGGGCCTGTCGGAACGGATCTGCTCATTATACTTTTGTTTGAGTTCTTCTTGGGAAAGTTTTTTAGTTTCTTCTAATTTACCTTTTAAGAATGCGGCTTGCTCAGGAGTGATCGCATTACCGCAATTGAGTTCCCAATTATGGGCCTTTCTTCTTAAAACTAAAATGCCTATTCCGCTTTTTTCATCTCTTTCTACGGAATAATGGGCAACATTCTGCGCCATTTCCACGAATACGGTGAGGATGCGGTTCTTCTTCTTTTCTCCTTCTAATTTTTCTTTTAGAAGATCGTTTAAAGAAGAAATGGTAGTCTCGGAAAATGGCCCCTTATAAAGAAGAGCCACTCCGGTCCTTTTAAGAACATTATATTGTTTTGATAACTGCATATACCCCTCAAAACTCCGGAGCTGCCAAACTTACGAATGAAGATTGGCTTCCGATCGCGAATGCCATGGAAATTGCATATCTGATTTTCGCCTTTCTGGCTCCTTCTGCGACATGGTCGTGATCGCATTCAGGATCCGGATTCTCCAGATTGATTGTAGGACATAGGGTCTGATTTTTCAACATAAGAGAAGTTGCGGCCACATTGATAATTCCAGCCGCTCCGAATGTATGACCGAATATCGGTTTAATAGAACCGACAGGTGCCCAATGGAATTTAGGACGACCCTCATACAAATGACCGATTGCACGACTTTCCGCCAAATCATTGTTATGCGTTGCGGTCCCATGCCCACAGAAATAATCTATATCTCCCAAACGAAGTCCGCTGATCTTCATCAAATGTCTAAGACCGGTGGTGGCTTTTTTGCCGGTTAAGTCCATTCTCATCGCATGGTCCGCTTCATTATAACTATAAGTTCCTAGAACTTCCGAATAGATCTTAGCACCTCTTTGTAATGCTCTGTCCAATCTTTCCATCACTAGAACGACTGCGCCTTCTCCCAATAAAAACCCGTCCCTATTTATATCGTAAGGACGGATCCCTTTTTTAGGATTATCTTTTTCCAAAGACATGACCCGGCTCATAGGATCGGAATACATCATCATTAGAGTTTTGAGAATGGGAAATTCATGACCACCGGCATACATAACTTCCGCTCTACCTTTGCGAATAGCTTGGTAACATAAGCTGATCGCATGATGTCCACCCACACAAGCAGCAGACACTGTGGTCACAAAACCCTGGATATTTGCGTTGATTGCGGTTAAGTTCGTGGGATTGGAAGCCATAGAAGTAAGAACAGAATAACGATCGAACACGTTATGATCCTTTTCTTCTAAATATTTCCTCCAAGCAAAATCCCACCAAGCCATAGATGCTCTGGAAGAAGAGTCTATAAAGCCGACTCTACTCGGATGTAAATCTCCTTTCGTGATACCAGCATCCTTATTTGCCTCTTCCATAGCGGCCATTAATGCCAGAGTTTCCGTATTATAATTCTTGGAATATTTATCGCTCAGATCAGGCAGATGTTTTTTCCAATCGAACGTATTCATTTCCCCCGCGACCTTGATCGGGAAGTCTTCCGTAGGAAAACGGGTGATAAAATCCAGTTGGGATCTTCCCTCAGAAAGATTTGTCCAAAAGTCTTGTACTGAAAAAGTGTTCGGAAGAATGACTCCGATACCGGTGATGACTACCCGGGAGTTTTTTCCGTTTTTAGATTTATCCATAGAATAGCGGGTTTAGAAATTACCTAGGTGGATTTGTTTTGGAAATAAAAAAATCATTCCGAAACATATTGGACGCAAAAAAGGTAGAAAAAGCTCATAAAACAGGAAATAGACGGGCAAATTTTAGATTTTCATTAATTCATAGAATAATAGAAAAAGGATTTTCGAACGGAGCGGTTTTTTTACTTTGTTGGAAATTTATTTTGAGGTATCTGATGATGCATATTCGAGTTTTAATACTATTCCTTTCTGGAATCGTTCTTATGACTTCTTGTTCGAAATCTCCCGAAGACAAAATTATGGAATTAGCTCCTCGGTTCCAGAAAGCTCTTTGTTCGAAAATGATAGAATGTAGCAAGGACGATATTGCAAAGATACCTCCTCAATATAGGGCGACTCTTCCTGCTTTTATGCAATCCGAAGAGGGATGTGTTTCTTATTTTAAGGAAAATTTCGATAAGGCGAGAGAACAAAGAAAGTCCGAAAAGAAGGAATTGACTGCGGAGACTGTCGCTTCTTTCGAAGCTTGTATCGCTGGATTGGAAAGTACCACTTGCGAACCTTTTAAAGGACAAAGAGGCCCAAGACTGGGAGTACCAGGCTGCGAAAATTTGGAAAAGATCTCAAAACCCGATTCTCCGTAATCACCCAAGAAAAACGGCTACGGTTTTATTTGGGCCTTTTCTTTTTCAGTAAAAGACCAATACACGTAAAGTATGGCCGTTAAGATCCCGAGCGCAGTCATCTGTCCTAAATGGACTGTGGTTGCGTACACCAAACCTTCTGAACTTTCTCTACCTAAAAGAACAAATCCTGATGTGATCGAAGCATGATATACTCCTGCTCCGGATGGTGCAGAAGGTACCATTACTCCGACGGCTCCGCAGAACATGATAAATACGGTTTCTAAAGGACTTAAATGGATCCCGACTAAGTATTGCAAAAGGGTATAATGGATCGCATATCCTAAAAGCCAAGTGCAGGCAGTCAGAATTCCATAACTGGAAACATTACGAAAAGTTAAAAAACTTCCCAATTCGGCGACTTGGGGAGCGAGCTTTTCGGAAAAGAAGTTCTTCTTTCCTATTTTAGAGAATAAAAATTCTCCCAAAGCGATCAGGCGTTTGTGAAATAAACGTACAATTACGAGTGCAGAAAAGATCCCTAATATTCCGAGTAAAGGAAATAGGATTTTGGTTTCGGATCCGTTGACTCCTAAAATAAATAGAGCGCCGAGACCGGCGCAGAATATAAAGGAGAAGTCCAGGACCTTTTCTAAAAAAATCCCGCTTACTAAACTTCCGTAACCGATATTCTCTCCCTTTTTGCAGAGATATAGACGAAAGATATCTCCTCCTCTTGCGGGTAAAAATTGATTCGCTCCTACTCCGATATAAGCTGAGAGAAGAGCGGTTCTGAAAGGAACTTTTTTGTTTAAGAGTAAATACCATCTCCATGAGAATAGAAGTAATCCCCAAAGAATCGCGAAGAAGAATGGAACTAAGAAGATAGGTTTCCATCTTTCTAAAATAGAAGTAAAACCGGAAAGATCCAGGTTCCAAAATAGAAAACCTAGAGATAAAGCACTGATCCCGAAACCGAGTAATAACTTTTTCAAAATAGATCCTCGTTCCAGATCAACCCGGAGGCCATTTCATTTGTCTTCCGCCAAGTATATGGAAATGAAGATGAAATACTGTTTGGCCGCCGAGTAACCCCATATTATTCACAATACGGAAACCTTCTTGATTGAGTCCGAGAGACCTTGCGATTTCAGTGGCTCTGTATAAAATTTCTCCGAGAAGTGCTTTGTCCTCTGCGTTAGTTTTGTCTATATCCACTATATGTTTTTTAGGAATGACCAGAAAATGAGTGGGAGCCTGCGGAGAAATATCATGAAAAGCTAATAGATTTTCATCCTCGAAAATGATCTTAGCTGGGATCTCTTTATTGATAAGTTTACAAAATATACACGAATCTGTCATGTTTTATTGTCCAAACATAAACTTGCTGCTCCCAGGGCGCCGGTGACCGATTTTCCTGGAACGATCTTTACGTATTCTTTGAATATTGGAAATATGATTTCTTTCACTCTGTTTTCAAGTCGTTTTCCGAAAAAGGAATAGGACTTAGCTATCCCTCCCGACAATACGATATGCTCAGGATTGAGTAGATGGATTAGGTTCCGAATGAGTTGGGCTAAACTTTCTATTCCTTCTTCTACGATCTCGTTTGCTTCTTTGTGATGTTTGGAAGCAAGATCGAATAGAGTTTCGACGTCCGAAAGTTTGGATCCTGTCTTTTCTAAAAATCTGGAAGAGAATCCGCTGGCACTGAAGTAGGCTTCCGCACATCCTCTTTGCCCGCAGCCGCAAAGCGCGCCACCTGGATGAATTGTAGTATGTCCTACTTCCATAGAATTTCCAAGATAACCGTCGAATAATTTTCCTTCGAAAACCCATCCTCCGCCTAGTCCGGTCCCTAACGTGATAACGATCAGATTGGGGGAAGCTTTACCTTCTCCGAACCAATACTCTCCTAGTGCCGCGCAGTTTGCATCGTTATCGTAATAAACAGGAATGTTAAACTTCTTCTTTAAGAAATCAACTAAGAGAACATTTTTTAATAAGGGAAGATTTGCGGAAGAGATCAATATTCCATTTTCTTTATCTATTGGACCGGGACTTCCGAGTCCAATACCTTTCACTGGATCTTTAGAGTCCGAGATGAGTTTGGAGATCTGTTCCTCCAATGATGACAAAAAATGTTTAGAATCCATTTCCGGTCCGGTCTTTCGATCGGAATGCGAAAAAATTTTACCGGACTGATCCGTAAGACAGGCTTTAATACTTTGGGCGCCGATATCCACGCCTATAATAGAACTCATTTAACGACTCTGGTAAAATTTCCTTCTCTCATTTCGTAGATCGTCTTAGCATCGAATGCAAGATTCATATCATGGGTCACGAGCAGGATCGTGAGTCCTCTGGAATTAAAATCGGAGAGAAGTTTACGTACTAATTCGCTGTTTTCTGGATCCAAGTCACCGGAAGGTTCATCCGCAAGAAGTATCTCAGGCTCATTGATGAGTGCCCTTGCGATCGCAGTCATTTGGATTTGCCCACCGGAAAGACTACTTGGAAGTTGGTTTCGTATCGTATGAAGATTCAAGCTTGAGATAAGATACTCGCATTTTTCTCTGTATTCCTGTTCCTCGAATTTTCCTACGAGCAATGCCGGTAAAAGAATATTCTCTTCTACATTTAGATGAGAAACTAGTTCGGAAAATTGGAAGATCAATCCTATATTTTTTGCCCTAAACCTGGCGAGTTCCCCTTTGGTCATGGAGGAAAGTTTTAATGTATCGAAGTAAATTTCTCCGGAGCTGCTGGACAACATACCGGTGATCATGGAAAGTAGTGTGGTTTTCCCGGAACCGGAAGGCCCTACAATCGCGACATAGTCGGATTGGTTGATATCGAACGAGATCCCGTTAACTGCCTTGGTGGAACCGTAATGCCTGGAGAGATTATTAATCCTAAGGATCATTTTCCCCTCCGGATCGATCTGTAAGGATCAACTAAGGTGTATAGATAGGCTATAAATGCGCTGACTCCGCCGATTAGAATGGCTTCGGAGCCTAAGCTCCCGATATAGTCCAGAGGAGAGACCAATTCGGACTTTCCGATAGGGATAAAAACGCTTAAAATTAAGGAGAATAAGAACCCGATCCCGTGGATGATCCAAAGTTCGACGGTTTGTAGGAGCACGACCCCCTGTCTATTCCCTCCTACCGCCATCATAATTCCGTTATCCCCGGAGCGAGTCATCACCCGAACTATGCTCATAAAAATTAAAGCAAGGCCACAAAGAGATAAAACCAAGTACGGAGAATTCAGAAATAGATCGATACTATAAACGTCCGTGGGTCTTTTTTCCGTACGAAGGGAAAAAAATCCGAATAGAAATCCGTAGGCGAAAAACGTCGAGAATACGACGTGCAATACACTGGTGATCCAGTCCCGGAGAAAAAGGGAAAATGCAAACCTCAGGTAAGTGATTCTTCCCATCGGTAGCAGGATATTGAAAACGTTTGATTTTATCCAACATTTATTTAGTTAATAGCAGAAATTCCGAAAAATGATCTTTGTAATTCTCGTAGCAGCTGGAATCATCCTGATCGTCGCGGCAGGTTCTTTTCTCATTCAATCCAAAAAGGATTCGTTTGAGAAGGCTCTAGCTTTGGCGGCTATGGGAAATTACGTAGACTCTCGGATCCTCATCCGAGACATTCTAGATTCCAATCCATCTAACACTAGGGCTCATTTTATCATGGCGAAAATTTATGCCATGGAAGGTGATTATAATAACGAAGCGAAACATTTAGATAAGATCAAAAAGATCGGGAACTTCGATAAGGAAATTTCGGAAGTAGCAGTTTCTAATCGGATCGCAGATATATATTACCAACAAGATCTATATGAAGAAGCGGTATTCCATTACTCGGATACTCTTTCCGTTGACCCTAATAATCTAGAAGCTTGTATTCGGATCGGTTTTATGGCAATCGGTCAAAAAGAATTCGGGATCGCAGATAAATTCCTTTCTAGGATCCCGGATGAGAATATCAAAATGCCTGCTTTACTTTTGGGAAAAGGTGTGATCGCAGGGATCTTGAGAAAAGGAGATCCGAAAACTTATTTCAAAAAAGCATTCGAAGAAGATCCAACTTCTTCCGTAGGTGGATTTTTATACGCAATCTCTTTGTCTAGAGCCGGAGAACATGATGAGGCGATCCGTGTCGCAAACTCTGTGGTAGATGTAGTCACAGATGAATATGTTCGCTACACATTATTCCAATTTATTATGTTGGAATTTATACTCAAAGAAAATTGGAATGAAGCTTTAAAACACGCCAGACTTTGTATGGAGATCGCAAGGAATAACGGATGGAAACAGGAGATGATAGACTCGGATTTCCACTTTGCTCTTGTCGCCGTTAACATGGGAAGGTTGGAAGATGCCAGCGAATATCTGATAGAAGCGGAATCCGAAAGAGTCGATGATGATCGTATCATAGAACTTGCAAATTATAAATACCAAGTAGAAACGAAAAGATTGGAACTCGGAAAAGTTTCTAAGAGTGGATTTCTGCCTGAGCAAGAACTCGGAAAATTATTCACAGAATTATTTCCGGTAGAACGTTATTATGAGATCTCCGGTTTAAAATCTTCCAAATCCTTCCATATCAAAGGGATCATAGACGAAGAAGGGAATAAGATCGTAATCGATGTGAATAAGATCGGGATCAGCGCAATGGATCATTATCGATCCTTAAAGGGCGTGGATTTTAAAAACTTATGTGTAAAAGTAGTTCTGGCCCTGAATTACACGGTGAGTAGAGAGATCCCGAACAAAGAAGGCGATGGGGTAAATTTCCAAGGTCTGAATAAAACGGACAAGGAAACAAGGGCTCTATTTAAATTCAGAAAATGGAAGGACGCCAAAATTTCGGATATATTCTTAAGAGATACCTTGGGCCAGGTAAAAGATCTAGGACTAGACAAGGCATTTATTATAGGAGATGCGGACTTCACTGAAGGTGCTCGCAGATTTTTGGCGGATAATCCGTCCAGACTCTCCGTTCTTTATGGAAGAGACTTAGAAGAACTTTTAAAAAAGGCGCTGAAATCCCAAGGTTAAAGGGAACTTTCAGTCTTAGCAGGGGTCCTATACATGTTCCATCTATCTTTCTACGGATCTGTTTTGTTCAGAGGATTATTACTTCTAATATTATTACAAATTTCTTGCATTACAGGAGGAGAATCTCCTCTTTCTGCTAAGCGAAGTCCCGAAATCCCTCCAACTGTCACTCAAGGAAAAGTCTTTTTAGCGGGACACACGGGAGAACATTCCAAGGACACGGAAGAGATCCTAAAATTAGTACAACGACTTGTTTCCGGAACGATCTCAAAAGATCTGAATTTTTTACCAGAGATCGTATCCAAGAAAGATGGGATCTATCTGGACATAAAAGGGAATTGGACCAGAGAACAACTCATCCAAGAGCTTTCCAGCGCAGATAATTATTTTCGCATATACTTCTTCGATAGAGAACTATTAGAAAAACAGAAAAACTCCAAAGAAGTTAGAACGGTCCGTGATTTGTTACTTTCTTCCGGTGGGGTCGAGGTCGATTTTTATTACGAGAGCAAGAACGCTTGCGAGTTAAAACTCAAATTTAAAGAGAACCAGAAACTAGAAAGGGAACTGATCAATCCATATTTCATAAAGCAGGACGGGAAATGGTACTTATTCCGGCTTTTCTAAAATGAAACCTTCTAAAAAGGCAAACGGACTTGCGGTACCAGGGCTTGGTATTGAAATAGCCATAAGGAAAGAGATGCGAGACTTCCAATCGGGACACGAACAAGATCTACTCGATAAAACTTCCTACAAAAAGAATAGAAGTTGGATCCTTCTTTCTATTTTTGCAGCTTCTGCATTTATATTTCCTTTTGGGACGCTTGTTTTTCCTGAAACGATTCCTTTCGAAACGACTAGCGAAGATAGAAAGGGAAGCACGTTTAATAAACCGAACCAAAATATCACTCCGACTACTAGCACTTCTACAACAACTACTCCGATTGCTGGTAAGGTCATCGACTGGGACGTGGATCGTTTAACTGAATATGCGATCTCCAATAACCCGCTGTATTTATCTGAAAAACAAAATATGGGGATCGAAAGAGGACGGGTGATCACTGCCTCCTTATATCGAAATCCGGTCGTTCAATTCCAACAGCAGTTCATTGGTGGAACTCCTAACTCCCAAGGGGGAAGTCCGGAAACTGCACCAGGAATGTACCAAGAGGTGGACGTGTATGGAGTCGTACCTCTTAGAACAAGAGTCGCCAAAAAAGGATTCGAAGCTTCCATACAAGATTTCCGAAATTTCGATCGTATCTTCCGGATGAGGCTTCGCCAAAATTATTGGGCATTCGTCTTTCTTACACTTCTTGTAGATACAAACAAAGAATTCTATGAAAACTATAGCGACCTTTTAGAACTCACAAAGTTTAGAGTGCAGAAGGGAGATATCTCTCCTTTAGAATTCGAACGTCTGGAGCTAGAAAGGATACAGGTCGAAAAATTCTACCGTGACGCGATCGTTCGTAGACAATCTATCGAAAAAGATCTACGTATCCTTTCCGGTTTATCTGAAGAAGAAGGTGTATTCGCATTTAAAGTGGACTCAATGAAGTTCAGACCTTTGGAAGAAATGGGCCTCCACCTAAAAGAGGACTTCCCTTCGATAGAACGTCCTGATCTTACCGCATTGGAACAAAGACTCCAAGAGAAGAAGATGAACATAGAACTGCAAAGAAGGGAGTCCTTCGGCTGGTTGCAGTTAGGTGGAGAATGGAGGGTCAAAGGAGGGGAAAATTACGGAGGAGTATTCGCTTCTATCCCGATCCCTTTGAACGATAGAGGACAAGGAAAAGTATATTCTGCAAAAGAAGAATATAGAAAGTTCGAACTGGCCTTAGATGCAAAAAAAAGAGAAGTGATCGCAGAGATAGAAGCTGCTAAAAAAGAATTATTGGCAAGAGAAGAACTCTTAACCAAATATGAAAGGATCAACCTTCTCCAGAAAAACAAACAATTGGAGGAGAAGTCCAGGATTGCGTATGTCCGCGGTGCCTCCGATCAAGTAACCTTCCTCCAAGCAGAAAAAAACTACCTCACCATCCTCAGAGAATATTACGACCTACTATATTTATATTTTAACGCGGTAGAAAACTACAAAGCCGCAACCGGAAAAATCGCGGAAATTTCTTCGGCAAATAGGGCGAAGGGAGAATGACAATGAAACTATTATTCCAAAAATATAAAGTTCTGATCGTTTTAGCCTTGGGAATCACGATCGCATTTTTTGGGTTCAAATATTTCTCCAAAAAAAAGCCTGAAAAAAAGATCACTGAAGAAAACAAAAACGTATTCACAGTTCCAGAAGATGTAATCAGAAGACATCCTCTTACTTATGTTGGCTTGAAAGAAGTTTCCCAATTTGAAGAATTAGCATTACCTGGAAGGATCACCTACGATCCGGAAAGTATGGCAAAGGTTGGATCCCAGGTCGAAGCCAGGATTAAAAAAGTTTTGGTTAAGGAAGGGGATAAGGTTAGCCAAGGATCTCCTCTTGCAATTTTATCTTCTATCCAATTGGGAGAAGTAGAAGCGGCTTATGTAAAAGCAAGAGCATCTTTGGATGCATTAAAGATGCAAGCGGATCGTGCTAAGGAACTTTTCGAGATGAAAGTTACTTCTGCAAAGGAATACGAGTTCGCAACAATGCAGTATAAGACTGCAAGAACGGAAGTGGAAACCACACGTATCAAGTTGGACAATTACGGTCTGACCCCTTCCGAAATAGAAGGTATTGAAAGAGGGATCTATGTTTCCTCAAACCTAATCCTCAGAAGCCCCATCAACGGAGAAGTTACCGAAAGGAAAGCGATCCTAGGACAACAAGTAACTCGTAACGAAGAATTATTCACAATCGCCAATCTAAATCATCTTTGGGTCTTACTCGACGTATACGAAAAAGATTTGGGTGGAGTGAGAGAAGGTGCACAGGCAACTATCTTTCCTCTCGGGGATGAACATAGCGCTGTCCAGATCCAAGGAAAAGTTGGTTATGTAGGAACAGTTTTGGATAACGTAAAACGTACCGCAAAACTTAGGATCATGGTCTCCAACAAAGGAAACAAATTAAAGCCTGGCCAGACAGTTACCGCAAAAGTTGCAGGTCTTGTAGTGAGCGCTGGGGGAGGAAAACGTAAGATGGTCCCTCTAGAAGCGGTTCATGAGATAGAAGGAAAATCCTTTGTATTCGTTCCTCATGGAGACGGTAGTTTCGAAGCGGTTAACGTTATTGTGGGGGACACGATAGAGGATGATATCATCATCTTAGGCGGACTTCCTGACGGCTCGGAAGTTGTCTCCAAGGGTTCCTTCGTGTTAAAGAGCGAATTCCTTAAGTTTTAAGATTTTATAATATTCTAACCGGATATTTTTTTAGTATCTCGTCGCCAGTAGCGAATTCCCAGCCGTTTACCATCGCATGGGAAAGAAGAAGTCTATCAAAAGGATCTCTGTATATCTAATAGAACTACTCTCAAACTATTCCCCGTAAAAATCGGATTCGAATTCTACAAGTGAGGAATTGAAATCATCAGGCAAGATGAATTTGCCGGCCAAGATCCCGGGTTTCAGCTTTTTTGCCTTGGGCATTGAGATTGCGACGAGTTCCACTATCGGGCGGTTTCGTTCAGATATGACGACTCTTTCGCCCGCGCTAGCGGCTTTTAAATAACGCCCAAATGGGCCTTTGCTTCACTTAGATTTACTTTTTTCATAAAGTAGTCTACTTTTAGACTACTATTAGTCTTTAAATGGAGCAATTGTTTTTCAGTCACTTTGCCCTCCAACCTTGGCTTTTTATTTAAAAACCATATCACCAAAAAAGTACTTGCGCAACATTTATTCACTAATAACTTGTTAAGCATGAAAGATCTAACGGAAAAGCAACTCGCTGTTTTACAGTTTATTACCAATGTGATCAAAGAAAGAGGCTTTCCGCCAACGATCCGAGAGATTGGAGATGAGTTCGGGATCACTGCCAAAGGGGCTTATGATCACCTAAAAGCCATTGAGAAAAAAGGATACCTCAAGACCTCCAAAAACCAATCCAGAGCCATAGAGCTTACCCGCCAAAGTCCATTCGAAAGTTTACCAGTTCCCACCCCAAGTATCCCACTCTTAGGTAGAGTTGCCGCCGGACTCCCCATCCTGGCCGAAGAAAATATAGAAGCTTATATCCCAGTTCCGGAAGAGATGGCCTCTAAAGGGATTACCTTCGCTCTGAAAGTGCAAGGTGATTCCATGATCGAAGCTGGTATCAATGACGGAGATGTGGCGATTATCCAGAAAAAGGATATCGCTCGAAATGGAGAGATTGTCGTCGCACTAATCGAGGACGAAGCCACTTTAAAAGTGTATTTTAAAGAAGCGGATCATATTCGTTTGGAAGCTAGAAATCCAAAATACAAACCGATCCGTAGTAAAAAAGTAACCATCGTAGGAAAGTTGATCGGTCTCTACCGTTCCTATTGATAAACGCTCCGGAATTCGGAGTTGACATTAGCCCTTGAGAGAGGAAAGATTTTGAAAGAGTGAACTATCTTTCCTTTTTCCGCGTATTCGCGACCTTTTTCCTGTTACTTCTACTATTCGATTGTGCCTCCCGAAAAAAAGAGATCGGAGATAAGGACTTAAAACTAGTCCTTGAATATCTGACTGAGGCCCGCCTTGCGGAGAGATTGAATTACGCTTCCGAACAAACCATTCGAAAGGATCCCGAAATTTTGGAAGCGGCCTGCGAAAGATACCAACTAGATAAGGATTCCGTAATGGAACAAATTCGAATCAAATATCCGAAGACTTACTTCGCATTGGTCGGCAAAAATGAAGAATAAGGAAAGATTCGCATGGGCCAGTTTGGTTCTGATCCTATTTACCACACTCGTATTTCGCCCGGTCCATGCAAAAGCGGTTTCAGAAACTGCCGAAAAATATCTGCAATTATTCCATGAAGTTTTCGGACTCATGCAAAACGGTTATGTAGAAACCGTCGACGAAGAAAAAGCATTTTTAGGTGCGATCAAAGGTATGTTAGGATCTCTCGGAGATCCTCATTCTTCTTTTTTGGAAGAAGAAGAATATAGACAGATGAGAGAAGAAACTCGTGGATCATTCGGTGGAGTCGGAATGGAAGTGGCTTATACCGATGGAGCCATAGTAGTAGTTTCTCCTATCGAAGATACTCCTGCGATGAAAGCGGGGATCTTGCCACAAGATAGGATCATAGAAATAGACGGAAAAAGTACAGCAAATCTGGGCTATGCAGAAGGGATTAAACTGATGCGTGGAAAGCCAGGAAGTTCCGTAAGCATCAAAGTAGAAAGAAAAAATATCAAAGAACCTCTGCAGTTCACTCTGGTTAGGGAGAATATCAAGATACGTTATGTTCGTTCCTACTTCTTCGAAAAAGAAAAAGTAGGTTATCTCCGTTTGAACCAGTTCATGGGTGAAAACACATTAGAAGAATTTAAAAAACATCTGAAGTTACTCGCGGATAAAAAGTCGGAAGGGCTCGTCGTGGATTTAAGAATGAATCCCGGTGGTTTATTACCTTTATCTGTTGCATTATCCGATATTTTTCTTCCGGAAGGATTGGATATAGTTTCCGTAAGAGGAAGAGGGGGAGAACTTGCGGATGTTTCCAAGTCAACAGGCAAGGGAGATAAATACACAACCATACCTTTAGTTGTGTTGATAAACGAAGGTTCTGCTTCCGCTTCTGAAATTTTTGCCGGAGCGATTCAGGATCATAAGCGAGGAAAAATCGTAGGAGTTACTTCTTTCGGAAAAGGTTCCGTACAGATCGTTTATCCATTATCTTTCGGAATGGCAGTAAAACTCACAGTTCAAAAGTATTACACTCCTTCTGGCAAATCACTTCATGGAAAAGGGATCCAACCGGACGTGATTGTGAAAGGAATAGAACCTAATGAAGATGATCGTTTTTATCTTAGAAAGATGAGCGAGAAAAAACTACTAGATCAACTTGCTTCTAAATTTCCCGAATACAATGAACAGAATTTTTTGAACTTCGAGAAGGCACTCAAAGAACAAGGGATCAAACTTAGTTCTGATGTTGCCAGAGCAGTTTTTAAAAATAAAACTCAAGCCGAAAAAGACAGAACTATGACCGATTTGGAATTGGATCCTCAATTGAAAAAAGCAGTGGATCTACTTTCTTCCAAATCTTAACTATGATCGGTCTTGGAATAGAGACTAGCTGTGACGAAACCAGTCTAGCAATTGTAAAAGATGGGAAAGAATTACTTTCCCTCAAAATTTTCAGCCAGATAGATCTTCATAAACCTTTTAGAGGGATCGTTCCGGAGATTGCTTCCCGCGCTCATTTGGAAAAGATCAATCCTCTGCTTTCAGAAGTATTGGAAGAATCTAAACTTCAACTTGCCGATCTGGACTACGTGGCTGTGACTAGATCTCCGGGTTTAACTGGTTCGCTTATGATTGGAGCACAACTCGCGAGATCCATTCATGCAGTTTATGGAACACCTATTGTTCCACTTTGTCATTTGCAGGCCCATTTTGCAGTTTTACATTTGGAAGAAGTGGAGCCTGTCTTTCCAGTATTAGGCTTACTACTTTCCGGAGGGAACTCCGCCATCTATAAGATCCCTCATTTCGGTAAAATGGAAGTAGTGGGGGATACGATGGACGACGCTTTGGGAGAAGCATTCGATAAGGTGGCTGGTTTATTATCTCTGCCTTATCCCGGTGGACCTCCAATCGAAAAGGAAGCATCTAAGTATGTTCCTGGATCCAAGGAAAAAGATCTTCTACCACCTTTGCTTAGAAATCTGGAGCAGGATCGTGTTGCGTTTTCTTTTTCAGGTTTAAAAACTGCGGTTTCTCATTTGATCGCAAAACAACCGCAACTGTCTACTCAGGCAGTATGTTATCATTTTCAAAAGACAGCCTTCGAGCTCGTGGAAAGAAATCTAAAACGTGCAGTTTCCATTACAGGGATTAAACGAATTGTTGCGGGGGGAGGGGTCTTGGCGAATTCTACACTTCGTAACAGATTATCTCAATTCGCAGAAAAAAATTCCCTGGAATTTTTTGCTCCCCAAAAAAAGATCTACTGCACAGATAACGGCGCGATGGTTGCCGCCCTCGGTTATTATCTATTTAAGCAGGGATATTCTAAGAGTTTGGACTTCACTGTAAGTCCGGTAAGGCAGGAGACCTATATATGAATCGCAGGATACATTGGATTCCAAATATGATCACCCTCGGGAACTTGAGTATGGGATTTGTTTCAATACTCATCGCTGCCGAGGCTACAGGCAACGGACCTCAATCCTATATACTCTCCGGATTTTTTATCTTACTCGCGGCGATCTGCGACGGATTGGACGGAATGGTTGCAAGGGCCTTGGACGCAACAAGCGAACTCGGCGCAGACCTGGACAGTCTTGCAGACCTTACCGCATTTGGGATCGCACCCGGATTTCTTTTTTATAGTATGGTATTGGGAGAATACAAGATTGACGTTTTCGGAAAAGAAGATCTTTTCCCAATCGGAATGTTGATCGCAGCGATCTTTCCTGCTTGTGCTGCTTATAGATTAGCAAGATTTAATGTGGCTCACGACCCTTCTTCTTTTACGGGATTACCATCGCCGATTGCAGGAATTACCATCGGATTTCTTCCGATCTTTTTAGGAAAAGATCATACTCTTCCTCATTGGTTAGGAATTCCTCTGTTTATTCTGATCGCTTTTTTAATGGTTTCTAATATTCGTTACGGAAAACCTCAGGTGGCAATTCGCTCTAAGCTGACTCCATTACGCGCAGGTTTGATGCTTGGCGCAGCGTTGATTGCATTGTTCTTTGTAGGATTTGCTCGTTGGCCTTGGCTTGTTTATGGACTGATCTGTCTTTATATCTTCTCCGGGATTTTGACTTTCCTCATTCATATTCTCCAAGAGTTGAGAGTAAAATTGGACTAAAAGTTTACCTTAAACTTTATGTTTTCGTAAAGGGAGAAGCAGTCAAAAGGCAGCTTCTCTTTTTTATTTTTGCCGGGTGCTTTCAATCAAAAAGCGGAATATACACTTGAAATCTCATGCTTAAGCCGTCACCTTTTCCTTCCTTTTCTCTCGTGTGGCGTATATGAATTGCAAAATAAGGATGAAAGATACGTAAAAAAGAATAAAAAGATTTATCAGTTACGACTAACCCAGTTTCTTCCGGAGTGATTGATTCTTCCGCAAATGCAGGAAGTAAATTTTTCTCTTCCGCATAGATGAGGCTTGAGTAGATCTTCCAGTTTTTACCTACAGAAATTTGTAGACCCGCTTCAGTGAGTCTATCTCCGTTCTTCCTCCATTCTTGTCCTATTTCCCATCTCCAAAACTTTTTTTGGTAAGATAGATATAAACCTTTTCCAAAAACCCAAGAAGAATGATCCGAAAAAGAATAAGCTCTTCCTTGAGCTAAAATTGCGAACCAAGGAAATTCTAAAATTTCCATCCTTCCTAAAACGGATTGAGCAGAGTAGATTTCTTTTCCTTCGGAAGAATATCGACTCGATTCTGCGAATTGTAACCTTCTATAAGGACCTGGTTCCCAAATGAATCTGAATAGTTGGGCTTTTTCTTCCGGGTCTGTTCTTTCTGAAAGTTGGAATAATTGTCCTGATCTTCCTTTGAATCCTGAAGCGAATATTCTTTTGTCCTTTTCTCTTTCCGACCAAGAAACGGATACAATTCCCTGTGGATCGTCTTTGGTCCCGAAAATTTCAGTTCTGAACCAATATGGCTTCTTTTCTGACTTTCTTTCTTCAGAAGAAGGGAATTCTAAAAGTAAAAATCCTTCCTTCGTCTGAGGAGAATATGCAAGTTCTAGATAATTTTTATACGGTTTGAAGAAGAACCCTGGCTGTTTGTCTGCAGAGTTCTCTGCATAATAAGTTCCTAATACACTTTCTCCAAATTTTAGTCCTAAAAAGCCGGTCCTTACAGTCGGTTGTTCTAAAAACCAAAAGGAAGAAAAATCGAACTTCTCTCTCAAAAAGAAAAAATGATTTAGGGGCCTGAATCGATTTCCGTATGAAATATATATATTTTTATTCTCGAATAAATAAGAACCTAAGTAAGATTCTCCTCTTTTTTCTATAAAAACTTTGTGTTTAGAACATTCTCCTTCCGGATAGACTAAAACAAAATTTTTGAAACATACTTCTCCCCTAAGCCAAACAGTCTCTTGTCTTTTTGTATAATATCTGGAATCATATCCTGAAAAAGAAACCCCCATGGAAAAAGGTGAAGGTATACTTTCCGCAGAAAGAATATTCGAAAAAAAGAATACCGCCAAAAGGGATCTTTTCATTTAAAAACCCCTTTTGGTCCGTATTAATCTTTCAATTTTTCTTCTTTTTAAGTCGGGAAAAGATCCTATATAAGTTTCGAATTTTTCAGCTTGGCCTTTGGAAAAAGAAGAAATGGAAATGGATTCTTGTAATGAAAATCCAAGTTTCAAAAGTTCTTCCGGTTCAAGAGAAGGATAAATATTTGTTCTTTCGACAGGTGCTTTTGATACAACTGTAGATCTGAGGCTTTCTTCTTTTTTATAAAATGGAGAATATCCGAATCCGACAAATTCGATTGGATCGTTCTCTGATTCGAATCCTTCTACTTGTCCTAAAAGTCCTTCCCAATTTCCGTAGACCGCGATGGAAATTCTATCTTCAGGATCTAAATGGCTACTCCGTATTCTTTCGAAACCTAAACCGATCCTAAATTCTGAATCGCGAGAAGAGTTGAGTAAGATCCCTAATGAATTTTCTTCTTCATTCTTTCTTCCAAAAAGATCCCAGCTTAGATTAGAATTATAGAGACCAAGAGAAGTAAAATAAGAAGAAGGTTCATAACCTCCCGCTCCGAATCTAAATCGGAGACCTATATCGTGAGTTAGCGCTACTTGGTAACCTAAGGAAACTGTTTCGAAAAATTTCCCTTCTTTGTTTCGGCTCGTACGAACATAGGAGAGTCTATATTCTTCTTTAGGATCGAATGAGACTGGGAGCTGGAGAGAAATTCCCGAAAGCGGAACTTCTTCTTTTTCTAATATTCCAAAAAAGGATATTTCTCTATCTTTCCACCAGGGACGGAACCAGACCTCCGCAGGTATGTTTCTATCGGATCCAAAAACAAAAGCGGTGGGAAGAAGAAGGAAGACTAAATATAGGAACCTCATTTCCGAGACGGGTCAAATTAGGCGAGAGACGAGTGCGTTTTTTAGGAAATTTGAGTATTTTTTCCAAATTGAAACCCATCCGAATTCAGGATTTGTCCGGGTCTAAGGTAGAATGGATCTTGTGAGTGAGGAACTGCCGGGCAAGAAGTTCGGAAATTTCTCTAAAAAAACACGGTAAACGCTTGACGGTAACTATAAATTCGTATAGTATATTAATAACCGTTTAGTAGATTATTGGTGTAATAAATTCAATTTATGTCGTCTAAAGATAGACGAGGGAGAGAAAGTTATGATGATTCGATCTCTACAAGATTCAGGTGCTTACGAGAGAAACCGTAAAGGTCTCGCTGGAGCAGGATTCGATTGGAGGGAAAAAGTTCGTTCTTCTGAACCGAACTCTAAGACCTTCGCGGATTATTTGGAAGAATCTTTCCAAGGGGACTTGGTCCAGGACGGAAATTGGTTCTCTGAAACACTTTCTGAGCTGAGCAAGAAGAACCTGAGAAAAATTTAAACTTGGCTGAGCGCTGGGGCTCAGGCCCGGATCCTAGATCTCGTATCTTTAACGATGCGGACAATCTAGAAGACTGGGAGCTGATTGCCGTTCTTTTGGGCAAAGGTAGCAGGGGCCTTCCTATCGAAGATCTCAGCCGAGATATTCTCAAAAAGTCCCAAGGACTGGGAGGACTTCTCTCATCCAATATTCCTAGAAATTTTCAGATCAATGGTTTGGGTAAGGCAAAAATCAGCACCTTACTCGCCGCCTTAGAACTCGCTAAAAGGCTAAAATACAAATCGATCCGAATGAAGGGTTATAACCCGACTACACTTTCTTCTTATCTGCAGGGTTTATTCTCCCCTTTGAAAAGAGAATGTTTTGTTTTAGCTACCATCTCTCCCGCAGGAGATCTTTTAAGAGTAGAGATAGTCTCTAAAGGTAGTTTGGAAGAAGTGGGAGTTCTTCCCAGAGACTTGGTCCGGATTGTGCTGAATGACGAGGCGTCTCAAGCAATACTGGCCCATAATCATCCCGGTATGATCTGTTTTCCTAGCCAAGAAGATTGGGAAGTTTATACCAACTTAAAGGATCTGCTTGGCAATTTGGATGTAGAGCTCTTAGACCATTGGATTTTTGGAATTGACGGGATCTTTTCCTGCAAACAATCTACTCGACTAGAAGAGAACTGATCTATTTCTCCTCTTAAATTCCAATCATAGGTTATAGAGTGCCCCTCTCTGTTTTTTTGCGTAATCTCAGGATTTTATCGGTTCTTGTAAGAAGGGATTATGCATTGCAGTACGCAGGTTCCGCATTGGGCCTGGCCTGGATGTTCCTACAAAACGTAAGTCTGATCCTGATCTATACGATCGTATTCTATTTTATCGGGATCAGATCCCAGGGCGAAAATTCCATAGAATATTTTTCTAATGTACTGAGCGGGCTTTTGTTTTGGATACCTCTTCAGGAATATCTGATCAGAGGCACAGGAATTTTGACAGATAATAGACAGTTGATCAAAAGATCTCCTCTTGGTCCTGAAATTTTTCTTTGGATCCCATTTGTGCAGTTTTTGCTGCATTGGCTTGTAACTTCTATTCCTATATTTATCTTTTTGGCCTGGGCAGGTAAGCTTGGGATTTGGAGTTTACCTCTTTCTTTTTTGTCCATGTTCTGCACCGGATTATTTCTGGCCTGTCTCCAAAGTTATTTGGCTCGTGTGAATATCATTCTAAGAGATATTTCTCCTTTGGTGAGACTATTGACCCAGTTTTTGTTCTGGGGATTGCCAATTCTTTATGAATCTAAAGGTATTTTAGGAAAATTGAATGTGTTTAATCCATTCTTCTTTCCTTTAGAAGTTTTTAGATCCGCATTGTTAGTCGGATATATTCCTCAAGCAGGGATTTTGGATTTTCTTCCCTTCCTTGGAATTTTCCTGGGGATCTTTCTTTTAAGTCGTACCAAATTAAATCAGATAGTGTTGGATCACCTTTGATCAGGATAGAGAATATTTCCAAGACCTACCAAGGTTATAGCAAACCTTGGAATCGGCTTTTAAGCGCGATGACATTCGGTTATTTCGGCTTAGATGTAAAATACAAAGCGCTCGATGGGATCTCTTTTTCTGCGGAGAAGGGTGAAGTGATCGGAATCATCGGCCGCAATGGCGCTGGAAAATCTACCTTACTAAAGTTGCTAACCGGAGTTTCCAAACCGGATTCCGGAAAATTGGATAAGAAGGGAACTGTCCGTTCCATTTTAGAATTGGGTGTCGGTTTTAATCCGGAACTTTCCGGAGAAGAAAACTTATACTATAACGGTTTGGTCTGGGGATTAGATCCTGAAGAGTTGATCCAATCTTCGGAAGAAATTTTTCGTTTTTCCGGTTTGTCTGAATTCCGTAAAAGCCCTTTAAAAAATTATTCATCCGGAATGACGATGAGATTGGGTTTTGCACTCGCGACTGCAAAACGTCCGGATATCTTGATCGTAGACGAGGCCTTGGCCGTAGGAGATGCCAGCTTCCAGCAGAAAAGTTTAAACAGGTTCCGTAAGTTTTCAGAAGAAGGAACTCTGACCCTGATAGTCAGCCACGACCTGGAACTTTTAAAATCGGTCTGCACTCGACTTATTGTTTTAGAAAAAGGAAAATTGGTATTCGACGGAGATCCGATAGACGGCTTTAGGGAATATATGCAGATTATTGCATCTTCTTCTTTGGAAGGAAATACTAAGATCCAAGATAAGGATTCTTTGGTGGAATCTTTAGATGTGGAGATCCAATACGCGGGCAAATCCAATCCTTCTGTCCTGCCCGTAGGTGCAGAAGTTTTATTAAGAGTAGGGGCAACATTCCGTTCCTCTTTGGAAGATCTGACTGTAGGTTTTCATATCGACGATCATAGAGGGATCCGAGTTTTCGGAACGAATACATTCCATATAGGTGGTCGCCAAAAAGATTTAAGACCAAAGGAACCGGTTTGGATCGATTTTCGTTTTCCTATGAATCTTTCTCCGGGTAAATATTCATTGGGGATCGCATTACATTCAGGTGAAAGTCATGCAGAAGGTTCCTATCTTTGGAAGGATGGGGTTCTTCAATTCGAATTGGAAAGATTGGATGTTCCTAAATTTGAAGGCGCCGCTTGGATCCCGGTCAAAGTAGAGGCGAAAAAAGGGCATTTTTCCGGATAAATTCCTTCCCAGCCTCCTCTTTGAAAGGATTCTGGTTTTCGTATGAAAGTTTGCGTAATTGGAAGCGGCTATGTGGGCCTTGTGGCCGGAGCTTGCTTCGCGGAATATGGAAATCATGTGATCTGCGTGGATAAGGACTCTAAAAAAATAGAGGACTTGAAAAAAGGAATCATACCTATTTATGAACCTGGTCTGTCCGAGTTGGTTTTGAACAACCATAAGGAAAATCGACTGGGTTTCAGTACTTCTATCCAAGAAGGTGTAGAAGGCTCAGAAATCATTTTTATCGCTGTAGGAACTCCAACATCCGAAGATGGATCTGCTGATTTAAGCGCTGTGTTTGCAGTGGCAGAACAGATCGGAAAATCAATCAACGGTTATAAGGTAATCGTAGATAAATCCACCGTTCCAGTTGGAACCGCTGCCAAAGTAAAAGAAATTGTTTCCAAAAACACCAAACACGAATTTGACGTTGTTTCCAATCCGGAGTTCTTGAAAGAAGGTGCTGCGATCGACGACTTCATGAAACCTGAAAGAGTTGTGATCGGCGCAGACAGCGAAAGAGCTGGAAATCTAGTTGCTCAACTTTACGCTCCATTCGTATTGAACGGAAATCCTATCATCAAAATGGGGACTGTTTCTGCGGAGCTGACTAAATATGCATGTAACGCATTCTTAGCTACCAAGATCTCATTCGCAAATGAGATCGCAAACTTATGTGAAACCGTAGGTGCAGATTACGAAGATGTAAGAAAAGGAATGGGAACCGATTCCAGGATCGGTCGCCAATTCTTGTATGCTGGTATCGGTTACGGTGGTTCTTGTTTTCCGAAAGACGTTCGCGCATTGATCCGCACTTCTGAAAATTTTTCTTCTTCTCTTCGTATTATTAGAGAAGTAGAAAGAGTGAACGAAGATCAAAAGGTCCGTTTATATACAAAGATAGAGGACTTTTTCGGGAAAGGTCAGATCAAAGGAAAGACTCTAGCAGTTTGGGGACTCGCATTCAAGCCGGGCACAGACGATATGAGAGAGGCTCCTTCAATTCCTTTATTATTAAAATTGCATGAAGAAGGCGCTAAGATCAAGGCATTCGATCCAGTCTCTAAAGAAACTTCCGAATATTATTTCAAAGACAAGATAGAATATGCTAAAGATGCGTATGATGCGTTGGAAGGTGCAGATGCACTTCTTCTTCTTACCGAATGGAGAGAATTCAGAGAACCTGATTTTTCCAGAATTAAAAAATTAATGAAAGGCCACGTCATCTTTGACGGTAGAAACCAATATCGCCCGGATCATATGAAAAAAGAAGGATTCAAATACTTCTCTATAGGTAAACAATCGGTTTAGTCATAGTCAGGCCTTTTTCGGATTTATTCATAAATTACGGAAGATTTGCCTGGCTTCAGGAGCGAAGCGACTATAGCCGATTTAATAAGTCCTGGATCTCTTTCTTTTCCTCGGGATCAGAGCTGAGTTCCAGGGCTTTTTTCAGATCTTCTTTTGCTTCTGCTTTTTTGCCGAGAGAAGAATAAGCTCCCCCTCTGTAATACAGTGCCGCTTTGGAATGTCCGGTTGGAAATTTGTCCAAATATAAAGAAAACGTTTTGATCGTTTTCTCCCAGTTTTTTAATTCTGAAAAACTAAGTCCTAAATTGAATAATGCCTTATGTTTATTTTCCGGCATTCTTGGATCTTCCGATGCAAATGATCTGTAAAAGTAGTCCGCAGCTTTTTTGTATTCTTTTGCTTCGAAGTAATATTCTCCTACTTTTAAAAGAAGAAGATTGTTTTCCGGATCTTTTTCCAGGTCGGCAAGCAGACTAACTTCTTTGTCTCTTTTGGAATAGGCCGACCTTAAGGTTTTGATCACCATTTTATGATCCGGCATTCCTGCGATCTTTTCCGTGAGACTTCCGTTCTTATCTAAAAAGAGAAGAGTAGGATACCCTGTTACATCGTATTTTTTCTTTAAGTTGGGAAATCTGTCCCCATCCAAAGAAAGAAGTACGAACTTGGACAATTCTTGTTTCACTTCTTTTTTAGGATAGATTTCCTTCTTAAGGGTCTTGCAGTACCCGCACCAATCTGCATACACGTCTATAAAGATGGGTCTGCCTTCCTTCTTCGCTTTATTAAAAGCTGTCTCAACAGAAGTCTCCCAAACCTCGGCGCTCATTTCGGACGCGAGTGTGAGGCAGATCAAGATTAGGATGGATCGAATTTTTGAAAAAGGGAGCATTGGTCTCATCTCTTCGACCTTTTTTTCTCCGTTTCGTTTTTAAGGAAACGCAGAAATACGGAATTTTTTGTTTACCGTCAAGAATAGGTCCGGATATTCGAAGTATCTCCGGTGGTAACGATGGACTTCCTGCTTCAGTTAGAGCAAATCCTTAAAAAAAGAAAAGAAGAACTTCCCGAAAAATCCTATACTGCGGACTTATTTCGAGGCGGTGTGGATCGAATCCTTAAAAAAGTTGGGGAAGAAGCTGGAGAAGTGATTATCGCGGCAAAAAACGCGGACAAAAAAGAACTCACTCACGAATCTGCGGACTTACTTTTTCATTTGCAAGTTCTTCTTGTGGAAAGAGGACTTTCTCTTTCCGACATAGTAGAAGAACTTAAAAAAAGACATTCTTAATAATCGGTTCAGACCTGTAGTTTTGTCCCGCATTCAGGACAAAACTTTGCTCCGAAAATCTCTATTTTAAATCCACAGTTATGACAGAACTTTCCGCCAAGTTGAGGTTTGGCGGAAGTTTCAGTTTTATAAGTTGAGCTTGGAGTTCCTAGGCTAATCCTTTTATCTTGTTCTTCTAATTCTTTTACCAAACCGGAAGAGATGGATTTGAATTCTGTCTCGGTCAATTTCCCCGTATCGAATTCAATTTTCAGATCTTTCAAGTTATCCAGAAGAACGTCCCTTCTATCAAATAACTCGGAACTTTTAGGATCAGTTTCGTACGGGATATGTTTTGCAAATATACTCACATAAACGAACGGCGCCGCGACGATCGCGACTAAAACTATATAAAAGAAAATTAATAGAAAATCCATTATTTCTGTTTCTCCTCTATTTCGGAGATGTATTTATCGAAAGAAGAATGATTTTCCGATTCTGTTGCGATAGCAGCTTTAGGAGCGGTCCTTCTTTTGAGATACAAATAGATCAAAAGTATTCCGAACGCTGCAGCAGCGGCAATGCTTAGATCGATCCAAGAAGAATCAGGTTTTGCCAGAATATCCGGACCGAAGCCCATGATAACGCCTTGGGCCATTCCTTGGTTACCCGTTTCGATAAACTTTGCGATGATCGGATCTGAGACCACATCTTGACCGAAGCCATGGATCATCTTGTCCACAATCACATCCGCTGATTCTCCTGCTCTGATCCTGTTTTCTATGAAAAGTTTGAGTTTTGCGGAAACAGTACAGTTATTGAAAGAACAACTTTTGATCGCAATAGAAGGGATACAAATACATCGAATTCTCTCGGTCACGTTGTGGAAAGTGCGGATCTGTTCCTGGTCGGTTAGATTCGTGAAAGTAGAATCCGCATTGATTGCACTTGCCCAAATAAGAAATCCAAAAAGAGAAATTAGGATTTTCTTATATATTTTAGAAGAGATCAAAACTTTCATTTTTTATCTTCTCCTATAGGCAATAGGATCAATAGTCCGGACAAGAAGAACATCAAAGATCCTGCCCATATAAATTTTACCATCGGATTGACCCAGACTTCTAGATTTGCTACGATCTGGTTCGGGAATTTCAGATATTTTGCAGCCTTGATCGCCGGATCTCTCGTAAAGAAGAAGTCCAAGAACATTCCTGGAAGATCCGGATTCTCGTCCGAAAGATCAGCATGTTCTATTGCTCCCAATTGGATATAAAGATCTTCTTTAGGAGTGGAAGAGATAGAAGGTTCACTGGTAGGAATATGTGTCTCAAAGTCTCCGCTCAAATGAGAGATTTGAGGATAGTATCTTCTCTCTGTCACCATAGTATCAAAACTTTTCAGCTGTTTTTTGACTTCGAATGTGGCCTCATGAGAAACGATTACGTTTCTATGATTGAGCCCGGCTTCCGGATCTCCGTTTACGATCGGTTTGATCTTAAGAGTGGTCGCACCTATTGTATAATCTCCTAAGATTGCAGTATCGTCACTTGTATAGATAAGCTCATTCGTAGGAGAGAATCTTAAGAAATAGAAAAATTTTACGGATGTGTTTTGTTTGAATGCGTTTCCTGCAAGACCAATAAACAAGATCACCATGGACAGGTGAACCAAATATCCGCCGTATCTTCTTTTGTTTTTCAGAAGCATTCTGAATCCGGCTTGGAAGTAATTTTCTCCCTGTATAGCGGACCTTCTCGCTTGAATACCATTATGATATTCTTGTACGATCCCGGCTATCGTGAAGATCCCGAGTCCTACTGTTAAAACGCTGTAAATTTCCCCTACAACATCGCCAAGGCTGTAATCACTGATAGAGAAGTTGCTTCTATAATATAGGATATAGATCCCAGCTCCGATAACGCCTGCAATCAGAGGTTTTAATAATGTAGTGAAAAATATTTGGTCGGCGCCTTTTCTCCATGCGAGTAATGGAGCAGCTCCCATTAGTAGAATGAGAAGGATCCCTGCTGGAACTCCCCAAGAATTGAACCAAGGGGCCTTATATTCTACACCGGACAATAGAGGAGAGAATACTCCCAATAGAATGGAAAGTGTCGCGATCACTAAAAGGAAATTGTTTAGTAAGAAACTTCCTTCTTTAGATGTGATCGCTTCTAAGTTTCTTTCCGGTTTGAGTTTTTCCTTTCTATATATTAAAATTCCGAGATAGAAGAAGAAACTTACGCCAATAAAAACGATAAATGGAGTTCCGATACTGGATTTGGAGAAAGAGTGCGGTCCTTCTAAAACTCCGCTTCGAGTGATCCAAGTCCCGAGTAAGCAAAAATGGAACGCTAGAATGATCAGAAGCATATTCCAAAATTTTAACATTCCTCTTCTTTCTTGGATGATCATTGAATGTAAGAATGCTGTTGATAAAAGCCAAGGCATCAAACTTGCGTTTTCTACAGGGTCCCAGGCCCAATAACCGCCCCAGCCCAATTCTTCGTAAGCCCATTTGGAACCTAATAGTATTCCGGTTCCTAAGAAGAACCAAGAGAAGATGCTCCATCTTCTTACGAACCTGAACCAGTTCTCGGATAATTGGCCGGTGATCAATGCAGAAGAAGCGATCGCGAACGGAATCGCAAAGCTTACATAACCCACATACAAAATAGGGGGGTGAATGATCATCGCCCAATGTTGTAAGAGCGGGTTTAATCCTCTACCAGCGACTGCAGCAGGTTGGAATTCACGGAAAGGTTGTGCATCAGGAAAGAAGATCGCTAAAAAGGAGAAAAAGCATGCGATCACTGCTAAAGAAAGATGCATTACCGGAATTCTTTCATTCAAAAGATCTCTGGTCTGCCAAAGAACAACGAATGTAAATCCTGAGAGTAGCAAGTTCCAGAATAGAAGTGAACCGGAAGATCCCGACCAAACGGAAGTCATCTTATAGAATAAAGGAAGATGTTCACTGGAATGCATCGCAACGTAATAGTTGGATAGATCCGTTCTCATTAGTTGGACAACCAACACAATAAAGGCAAGAAGAATGACCGCAAAATTGGCCATTAAAGTATAACGGCCTAATTCTAATGCCCTGGAATCGTTTTTAAAAATTCCGTAACTTGTTTGGATGATTGAAAATAATAAAATGGAGAAGGAGGAGATGAGACAAACTGCGCCTAAATCGTTCATTGTTCTTCTTCTTTATAACCTGCTTCGTATTTAGAGGCACATTTTGCTTCTACCTTATCGGCGACGAGGACTCCGTTTTTCCAAACTCCGTCCACTCTTGCTCTGGTACCTTCTTTAAATGCGTCCGGTAATAATGTAGCTCCGGTAAAAAAAACTGGCACTTCTTTTTCGTTTAGTTGGAGAACAAACTTGGCAGTTTTTCCTTCTCGAACCAAGGAACCTAATTTTACGAATCCTCTTACTCTTAATAGATCGTCCGGTTCGTATTTCGTGGTATTCGCAGCTAAATCGGAAGCATCCAATAATGTATAAGAAGTTTCTTTAGAGGAGAAGAATGCGATTGTTCCTAAGGAAAGTGCGATGATACTCGCAAGTACAGTAAATTTCACGTTCATGTATATGTTTAATTCCAGTCCTTAGACCAAGGATATCGGATACGGAGGGGAAGAAAAGTGGAAATACTCTCTCTCAACCCGTAAACGAATAGGCCTATTCTCTCTTTCCAGGCGATGCTCGTATTCTCCAAACTTTGGGAAGAAGGTATAAAATCGTCAATAGTCAGAATTTTGACCCTGGACCTATAGTCCGTTGGCCAAGGATGGATCTTAATTCCAGTGTTTGCAAATACCAGCAAGGATCTTTCCATATGAAAAGCGGAAGTGATTAATATCGCAGACTTCCATTTGTTTTTACGAAAAAGTTCTGCCGTTTTTTCCGCGTTCTCTTTAGTGTTCCTGCTTTCATTTTCCAGAAAAACTGCCTTTGTAGGAACTCCTAATGATTGAAAGAACTGGAGAGCAAAGTCAGATTCTTTTTTAGTTTGGAAGAATAAATTCCCGGAACCTCCGGTAAAAACGATACGAGGCGCTTTTCTTTTTTGGAATAATAGCACAGCGTCAGTCATTCGTTCCGCAGCAGAAGTTAACTGGACCTGCCCGTCGTATAAGGCCAAGTTATCAACTGCCCCACCCAAAACTAAAATCGCATCCGAGTTTTCCAAAGTTTCCAAACGAACTGGAGGATGTTTTTCTTCCAGGCCCTTAACCAGCCATTGAGAAAAGCTATCCGTAGAAGCCACCCAGATAACGAGTGTTGGAACTAAAATCCAGACCTTATATTTGAATTTAGGAAGTCTGAGGCCAAAAAATACCAGCAGAAGTAAGGATGCAGGTAATGGAAATAAGAAGGCCCCCGCTAGTTTGGAGGCCGCGAAAAAGATCGTATCCATTTTTATTCTAGGAGTTTTCCGCCTACAGCCCAATTCTCTCTGGAGACTTCGTCGATCACGATATAGGTAGATTCAGGAGGTCTTGCAGCAACTTTTGTAAGAGTTTCCGTAAATTCTTTAGTTATTTGCTGTTTTTGCTCTTTTGTAAGTGGTCCGGCTACTTTTAAATTAATGTAAGGCATAAGTTTCCTAGTCGAAAAGGTTAAACGAACGACTCAATGGTTTATTTCGAACGGGTATTACGCAACGGATTTTTTTTCTAAAAATGGCAGGTTCGTTCAAGCCGAAATCGGGAATTCGGGTATATACTGGAGCTGAAATTGTGAGGAGTTTTATCCATGAAATTCGCTAAGGAAATGGCATTCTATTCTGCGTACCACCAAGAAAAAAGAAACGTGTGGATCCACGTGTTAGGAGTTCCTACCATCACCTTCACCCTATTTTTGGTGCTTAATAGATTAGAGTTAGTTAATGTTTTCGGTTATACAGTGACTGCGGCTACCGTATTCGGGCTCGTCGTGCTTGCTTACTATTTCACCTTGGATCTTATTTTCGCTCTTGCGACTACTGTAGTGTTCGGGTCTTTGATGTTTCTGGCTCAATACATTACACTGTCATTGACTTCGACCGCTGCATGGAGCATCTTTGCGATCGCTCAGTTAGTAGGTTGGGGAGCTCAGTTTTACGGACATTTTATCTTTGAAAAAAGCCGTCCTGCATTGTTCGATAATTTATTCCAAGCGATAGTATCTGCTCCTATTTTCGTAATCGCAGACGTGTTCTTCGAATTAGGATACAGAAAAGATGTGCAAGAAGCGGTTCGTAAAGAATTAGCGGCACAAGGCAAACTCAAAAACTTCAGCACTGCTCACTAACATTCTCTTTTACTTTCATCAAACGCCTGCCGTACGCGGGCTTTTTCTTTCTTATAATATTAAACACAAAAATGAACTGCGACGTTTGTGTTTGCACCTAAAAACTTAGAAGGTTGCACGCCAAACATTCTTTTAAAAGTCCGACTTAAATGTGCTTGGTCCGCGAAACCTGCTGCATGAGAGGCTTCCGTAAGATTTCCACCTTCTTTCAATAATTTTGCTGCTTCGTGAAGTCTTAACCAAAGTTGGTATTGTCTGACCGGTAAACCCATTTGCAGTTTGAAAACATGCATAAATCTAGTTTCAGAAAATCCTGCTTCTTTTGCAAGTTCCGGAACGGAGATGGAGCCGGGGAGTGCCGATTTCATCCTAAGAGTTGCAGATAAAACCCTGGGATCTAGAGAAACTCTGGAAGGTTTTTCCGTTCCAACGCAAGCAAGGATATCTTCGAAAAGTTCTTTAGCAGTATGGCAATTTACTTTTTCGTGAAATAGGTTTTTACATCTGGAAAGAACGGGTTCTAAGTTTTCGAAAGGGATCTCTGAGATTCCCTTTCTTCCGAACCTGGCAGCAACAGAAGCATAGTCGATTCCATACGGATCGATTTGTAAAACGATTAGATCGGAGTTTTCTGCAGAAAGAGTATGATATGTATTCGGAGCCAAAACCACTGCTTGGAATTCTAATACATTGCCCGACTCTTCGATCACTTTGAACTTAGAAGTCAAAGATATCAGGATTGAAACCGCATAGTGAGAGTGGGGATCTGTGGTCAGTCCTTTCTGGGCCAAGAACACCCTGGCTCCGAAATAGAATAATGTTCCGATTTGAGATTCTTCCATTTCCCGAATACCGAATTATAATTTTTGAATGATTCTTTCCAGGGTTTTTTCAGGACGTTCAAATGGAAAAAAATGGGAAATATCATCCCATAACTCTAAGCTTGAGTTCGGATTTCCGCTCACGATCCTTTTTGCTGCAGAAGGAGAACATACTTCGTATTTTCTGGGGATTGTGATATGAGTTTCCGTCTTGATCCTTCTATATTGTAACAAACTTAAGAAACTGACTGAGTTAAAAATTTTAGCTTCTAATTCAGGAGGACAACATAAGGCCCATTTATCTCCTTCTTTTTTGAAACATGAATTTAAATAATCTTCGAAGACCTCATCCGACCAATTCACAAATGTAGGAGTCTTTCTAAATGCTTTTTTGACAAGAGTTAGGTCTTTAAATTCTCTTCTTCTTTTTATAGCACCTTTCGCTAATGGATTATCGAAAGCTAAGGCAAGAAGAGCATAAGCAAAATTTAAGATCACAGGATCCATTGCAAAAATTTTACGAAACAGATCCGGTCTTTTATAAGAAGAAAGAAGAATGCTTGCTCCTCCCAAAGAATGCCCAACTCCCACAACATCTTTCAGATCTTCCGTTTCAATCAGAGCTAAAACTTGATCTCGGAAAAAAAACCAATCTTTCCATTCCATGTTCGGTTCTGATCCGCCATGACCGCAGAAATCTAAAGCAAGAACCCTATGAGTTTCAGAAAGTTTTTTGATAAAGTAAGAATAACAACCTGCAGAAAATCCATTAGCATGAGCGATCAAGATTGGATCCGAAGATTTATTACCTGCATCTATATAAGAAAGTTTGATCCCACGGAAGTTAAATGTTTTTCTATCCATTCAAGATTTGCCCTTGCTATTTCTTTCCCTTTGCTTTCGATGGACAGGAATTCGGAGTTTCGACCGAATCCCAAAAGAGGGATAATACACTCTTCCTAACGGGAGATTACAAGAAAACAATAATCGAATTCTTGAGAGAGATAGATGAAATTAACGGTGATAATCATTTTCGTAGTCGCATTATTCTTCAATGCTTTAGCAAATATTTTAATCAAGGCAAGTTCTTTAGGAGATAAAACAAATACGGCTTCCGGAATAGAAGGATTGATCAAAGCATTTTTACATCCGGTGTTCTTTGCTGGACTTGCTTCTTTCGGGATCGCGTTATTAGGTTATAGATGGGTTTTAGGTAATGGATTAAAATTATCTTTAGCTTATCCGCTCTTCACATCTGCAGGATTTATCATCGTGCTTGTAGCTTCCGCGATATTTTTTAAAGAAGAACTAAACTGGACCCAATGGACAGGGATAGGTTTAATACTTGCAGGCGTATGGTTGACCTCTGCGGAAATGTTCGCATAGTCGTAAAGTTAATAAATAATAAACCGAATAGAGTAGTGATCTCGAACTCAAATCGTGACCGAGATCGTTACTCCTGGAGTCTAATTGCAGGAGGATAGTCGCTTCGCTCCTGAAGCCCAGGTAGCAGGACTATAAGCTAAAATTCAAACCGGTCCAAGCTTAAAGTTTTTCAACTTTATAGGATGGTATGAGTTTTATGAAGACCGCCTTATCCTTTTCTTTACTATTTTTAATCTACTGTTCCAGTTTCGAAACTTCTACAAATATCCAAACAGATCGTAAAAACAATCCTATCGGATATTATGAAGGAGATCCACTCCCTCCTAAAACTGCATTTTTAACATTCGATGACGGACCTTCTGACTGGACCTCCGAGGTATTGGATGTACTCAAAAAAGAAAACGTGAAAGCTACATTCTTCGTATGCGGCGCTTGGTTGCCTAAGGCGAGTACAAGAGGAAATAGTTTCCGAAAATACAAAACAGTATTGATCCGAATGAAAGAAGAAGGTCATACGATAGGAAATCACACTCTTGGTCACCAAAACTTCGCATATATGTCTCCGAAAAGAATTGAAAGCCAATTAGAAGAAAACCAAAAATTATATCAAAATGAGCTGGGAGAATATTCTGGAAAATTAATATGGATCAGGCCTCCTTTCGGTTCTCCATATATTAGAACAAAAAACGAAACAGTCCGGAAAAGGGTTAGCTCCGCGCTCCAAGGAAAAGGTTTCGTATTCATGTGGACCAAAGAATTCGATTCGACAGATTCCAAAGAATGGGTAAAGGGAGAATGGTATGAAAAAGGTTCAAGGATCAATCCGGATAACGAAAAATTCAGAAAGAAAATGGATCGTATCTATAACTCGTTAGTATATAAAACGGAGGGACAAGGGGTAGTGATCTTATTCCATGATACCCATCCTACTACGAAAGAAGTCTTACCGTACATCATAGAAAAATTGAAAGCAGAAGGGTATACTTTCGCTACTGCGGAAGATTATACAAGATGGCGTTGGGGAAAGAGCAGCGAAGAGTTGAGCGAAGAAGCCTCTGATTGAACGCCGTTTTTTAATAACAAAAAACACTTTTCATCCCACATTCTGGATCTAAACAGGTCCGAAGTCTATTATTCAGGAATATAAAAATGAACAAAGGTCCACTTTCTGGAGTTAAGGTAGTAGATTTAAGCTTATTGCTACCAGGCCCTTTATGCTCCATGTATTTGGGAGATATGGGAGCCGAGATCATCAAAATAGAAAATCCAAGAGCAATGGATGCAACTAGAGTGATGTTCAAAAAAGAAAATGGCGCACCTTCTTTATATCTGATGTTAAACAGAAATAAAAAAGCGATCACACTAAATCTGAAAAGAGAAAAATCAAAAGAGATCTTATTTAAACTATTAGAAGATGCTGATATATTGCTGGAAGGATTTCGCCCGGACGGACTTTCGAAAATGGGTCTTGGTTACGATGATCTAAAGGAAAAATTCCCAAAACTGATCTACTGCGGGATCTACGGCTATGGAGATTCCGGTGCCTATAAAGATTTTGCGGGACATGATCTGAATTATCTATCACTCTCCGGAGTATTGGACCAAACAGGAAAAAATCCTCAGGCTCCGGGATTCCAGTTGGCGGATATAGGCGGCGGAACGTTAACTGCACTTTCATCTATCTTGGCAGCATTATATTATAGAGAGAAAACTGGTCGTGGTCAAAAGATCGCGATTTCCATGATGGAAGCTTCTCTCCAGTTCATCTCTTTGTATGGCGGGATCTATTCTGCTACAGGAAAAAATCCGGAAGGCGGAAACGAATTATTATCTGGAAAACTTCCTAACTATTCCACTTATAAAACCAAAGAAGGACGTTGGGTTGCACTCGGTGCCTTGGAAGAAATGTTTTTCAAAACATTCTTAAGACAGTCCGGGCTTGATACACATTTGGAAAAAGTTCCGATAGCAGAGACACATTTTGCAGAATGGAAGAAGATCCTGACTGAACACTTCTCCTCTAAAACTTTTGCCGACCTTGAACCTATATTCCAAAATCCTGATTCATGTCTTACTCCTGTCAAAACCCTGGACGAAGTTTCCAAAGATCCAGTTTTAAGAGAGAAGGGTATGATCCTGGATCGTACACATAAACAATACGGTGACTATATACAATTCGGTTCTCCTTTTCCTTTTTCGGAAAGCAAGGTTACCTACAGAACGGACCCTCCTGATCATGGAGAGCACAATCAGGAGATTCTAAAATCTTTGGGTTATACCGACTCAGAGATAGAAGAGCTAAAAAAAGATAAAGTAATTTAGTTAAAAGACACTGGACTTCAAAATTCTTTTCGAACTATCTTAACTGTATAAGGACTATCTCTTGTGAAAATCCAACGAATCATTTTTTCATTTATCTCTTTCGGGATCCTAACCGCTTGTGCAGTTACTTCCAATCGCTCTGTTCTAGTGAATAAAGGAACTCCAGTAGGTATCCAAGATATAAATTCTTCCGACAAAGGGCCGATCGTCCTGAAAAAAATTGTAGCTGCGGATTGGGTGGCGGAACGTGCAGGTTTGATCAATTTAAAGGATCCAAAGGCCGTTGCTGCGAGTTTGCAATCCGGCCTGGAACCGATCCAAATTTATTTTTATGTAATGGATCATCCTAAGTTCGGCAGATATGTAATAGATACCGGACTTGGCGATATATTTCGCAAAGATAAAAAAGAATGGCCCGTAGCAGGTATAGTTGCTTCCCAAATGAAGTTAGGTGAGCTTAAGATTCATACGACGATTAAGGAGTGGCTGCAAAAAGAACCGAAAAACGTAGCAGGTATTTTCATTACTCATTTGCATTTGGATCATATTTTGGGCACTCAAGATTTTCCAGTAGGAACTTCCGTGTATACCGGGCAGAACGAGCCGGGGGATTCTCGTTTTTTACACCTTTTTGTACAAGGAAGTACGGATACATTACTCGGACAGGATACTACCATTTCAGAATTAAACTTCTTCGGAAGAGAAGGTGCACCAATTAAATTTTTAGATTTTTTTGGCGACCAATCTCTTTATATAATTTCCGTTCCAGGACATACGGAAGGTAGTATTGCATTTTTGATAAAAACCACGAACGGTGTACAACTAATTACAGGGGATACTTGTCATACAAGTTGGGGTTGGCTTAATAACGTGACTCCAGGAGATTATAGCAAGGACTTGGAAAGGAATAAAATGAGTCTAGATTTGTTGCAAACGGTTGCGGCTAAGTTCCCGAAAATTCAGATCCATCCAGGACACCAAAGTATTTCTACTCCTGTTAAATAGATTTTTACTTATGGTATTCGAGATGGGTCGGTGTGCACTGAGTCAAAACGAATCTAACTTCAAATAAAATCGACTGTAAGACTAAGGCGAGCTTGTTTTATTTATAAAATAGTAATAGAACGAACATTAAGACTTGGATTGTGATCAGGGATGATATAGATTCAAAAATCCATAACTTCAGATGTTTCCCTTTCCAGATCACATCGATAGAACTGGATGTAAATATAAAACCGAACCATAAAATAAAAGCAATGGATTGGCCTTGAGCTTTATTTTGTAAGCTCATATATTGTAAGATCAATGAGATAGAAAATGCAGTGGCCAAGAAGACACAGAAATTTAAAAATATTCGAAGCCCAAGATTTTTCTTCTCTTCCTGCGAAGGTAAATTTAGGAATTTAGAAAGGCCGAAATAAAGAGGGCCGCTAAAAAGAAAGGCACAAATAAATCCAGCTATTCCAGAAACGATTGGTGCCACTACGCTTTGTATCATGAAGTCTCTCCCGAAATATTTATTCATTTTTACTTTCTAAAGTAAACAAATTTCCGAATAAAGATTCCATTGTAGGAATTCCAACATAAGAAGTAGCGATAAATTTTTCTCGCCAAGTGGAGGGAAATATGTTATGGCGGGCCTTTGTGTACCACCGAACCGGCCCCCCTTCGCAACGATCGCAAGAGTGAGAAGGCGACCAGCGTGCTTGAGTCGGTGACCGAGAGAATCGAGGTCAAACGAGATTACAGATGAAATCAAAACGATCCGATTGGATCGAAGCTTTTTTTTGTGTACCACCGCACCGGCCCCCACCCAGAGTAGGGTGGGGCGCACTTTTACAAAAAAACCGATCCGCGCGGTCGAGAAGTGCCCAAATACCACAAAGTCACAGGTTTGCGTTTTTCTATCATTCTTAATTATTGGTCTTAATATAAAAATGTAGTTACTACAATATTATACTTGATATTGTTTTTAGAGTCTCGTATGCTCAATATTGATCTCGGTTATAGAAGAGGCTCCAGTATGGGATTGCGTGAAATAAAGAAGGCCAAAACTCGAAAGCTTATTTCGGATCTTGCTCGTGATCTATTTATCGAAAAAGGATACGATGCCGTTACTATTGCTGAAATAGCCGAGAAAGCCGAAGTTGCCGTTACTACACTTTTCAATTATTTTCCGACCAAAGAGTCTCTCATCTTCGATCTTGAGGATGAGATAGATTCAGATATTTTGAAAGCGATTAGAGATCGGAAGAAAGGCCAATCCATTCTGGACGCTCTCTATCAATATTTTTTCTCAAGTAAGTTATTTAATCCGCCAGATAAGAAAACCTTTTCCGGTTTCGGAAAGCTTATCAGATCTACGCCTGAACTTACTTCCTATCTGCGAGGATTATGGGCTCGTTATGAAAATACTTTAGCTAAAGAAATTCAAAGCGATTCCGGTGTGAACAAAATGGAGGCGGACTGTATTGCAAAGTTGATTTTAGAGGGTGTGAGCTTTGCATGTAATTCGCCATCTCCAAAGGAAGCGTTAAATCTCACGTTTAAAGTCTTGAAGAATGGGTGGAATAAATGAAACACGATCAACCGATTTACGATGTAATTATTTCTGGAGCAGGGCCAGTCGGACTTTTTTTAGCCTGCGAGCTTGCCTTAGCTAAATGCCAAGTTCTGATATTAGAAAAAGCTAAGAGTCCTCAATCCCCATTCAAACGACTTCCTTTCGGAATACGTGGACTTTCCGCCCCAAGTATTGAAGCTCTTTATCGCAGAGGATTATTAGAAGAACTTGAAATACATAAACGTCTTAAGAATCCTCATGCAACTTCTGTTCAACAAGGACCACGTCGTCAGGTAGGGCATTTTGCGGGCATCCCATTTCATGAAGGTGATATCGACACTTCTCTGTGGAAACATCGCCTAACAAGTTCTACCGAAACCAATCTAATATCGGAAATGGAAGAGATCGAAACTGTGCTGACTCGCCGAACAGAAGTCTTAGGCGTGGAGATCAAGAGAGGATTTGAATTAACTTCCTTTCATCAAACCGAAGATGGAGTAATTGTTCAATCGGGCGAACAATCCTTTCAAGGTCATTGGCTTGTGGGCTGCGACGGAGCTCGAAGTGTTGTTCGCAAGTTGGGAGGCTTTGAATTCGAAAGTACCGAACCGGAATTTACAGGCTATTCTACTAAGGTTGATATCGCCGATCCGGAGAAACTTAGTCCAGGACGGAATCTGACTGATAGAGGTATGTATTTGCAATCTCAACCTGGCTTCATCGTGATTCAGGATTTTGACGGAGGGGCATTCCATAGTTCGGAAAAGCAAATCACATTGGAACATGTGCAGGAAGTCCTACGTCGTATTTCGAATACAGATGTCACAATAAATGCTCTTCATTTCGCAACTACTTGGACGGACAGAGCAAGACAGGCGACAAGCTACCGTAATGGAAGGATTCTTTTAGCTGGCGATGCAGCGCATATTCATTCTCCTTTAGGAGGACAGGGGTTGAATCTTGGATTGGGAGATGCTATGAATCTTGGATGGAAACTTGCAGCAACGATTCATAAAAAGGCGCCCGAAGGTTTGCTGGATACTTATTATACAGAAAGATACCCAATTGGTGCTCAGGTTTTGGATTGGTCGCGAGCTCAGGTTACGATCATGAAGCCAAACCCGCAAGCTCGTGCATTGAACTCAATTATTAGAGATCTTATGGAAACTCGCGATGTCGCTACTTATATGGCGGGAAGAGTGTGGGGAATTTTCACCCATTATGATCTAGGTAACGCTCATCCTTTAGTCGGTTATAGTGTTCCGAACTTCGAGTTTGAAGACGGTAGAAGGATTGGCGAATTTATGCGGGACAGCCAAGGGATACTTCTTGATTTCGATACGAATACTTCACTAAAAACCTTGGCGAATGAATACGGAGATCAAGTGAAGTATGTTTCTGGAAAGGCGAAAGAGCAGTTGGGTTTAAGCGCAGTGTTCATCCGTCCGGATGGAATGATTGCCTGGGCTTCCGATGGCAAACCGGATAGGCAATCTATCAGACAAGCCGCTTCTCTATGGTTTACTCAATTTATTTCCTGAATATTATACGTAAGAAACATTAACAGAACGAACGTTCTGTTTTTTATATGCTTTCGGATCGCCAAAATCTAGGAAAATAACGAGATTTCCGGGAATTCTGTCCCATTAGGGCTAAAATGAACGTTTAATCAGCCATGTTTTTCTTGCTTGAATCGACCCTGGCGAAAAATTAGGACTAGAAACTCTCGCAAGAAGGGAAAAAAATGTATCAGGAACTGACTGAGCAGCAGATCGAGATTAGGGACACGATTCGTTCTTTCGTTAAGAAAGAGATCACCCATGAAGTTGCTATCCATTGGGACGAAGCAAATAAACATCCAGAAGAACTTATCAATAGAATGAGAACCGAGTTAGGAGTCAACGGACTCACTATCCCTGAAGAATACGGTGGATGGGGACTTGGTTCCGTAGAGCAGTGTTTAGTTACCGAAGAACTTTCCAGAGGATGTCTCGGTATCAGCCTTTGTTTTGGTTATACCGGCCTTGGTATCCTTCCAATCATGAAAGGTGCAAGCCACGAACAAAAGAAAAAATGGCTTCAACCAGTCGTTGATGGAGAATACGGAGTTTCTTTCTGTCTTTCCGAGCCTGGCGCAGGTTCCGACGTCCCTGGTATGAGCACTACTGCAGTTAAAAAAGGCGACAAATGGGTCATCAACGGAACCAAACAATGGATTACCGGTGGTGGAAGCGCTGGAGCTTATACCGTTTTTGCTTATACCGATAAAGGCCGAGGAACTCGTGGAGTTTCCTGCTTCTACGTTAAACGTGATACTCCAGGTTTGATCGTTGGTAAAAAAGAAGATAAACTCGGTATTCGTGCATCTGACACTCGTCAGATCATCTTCGAAGATTGTGCAGTTGAAGAAGCTAACATGATCGGAAAAGAAAACCTTGGATTCATCTACGCACTTCAAACTCTGAACGCATCTCGTCCATACGTTGCTGCTATGGGAGTGGGTGTTGCTCAAGCTGCTTTAGATCACGCATCTAAATACGCTCGCCAAAGAGAGCAGTTCGGTTCTAAAATTTCCAGCTTCCAAGCTGTTCAGCACATGCTTGCGGATATGTCTATCGGTGTAGAAACTGCACGTCAGATTTGTTATCTTTCTGCTCGTATGTCTGACGCTGAGGATCCTCGTCTTCCGAAATATTCCGCAATCGCGAAAGCTTATTGCTCAGAGACTGCTATGAAAGCGGCTACTGACGCGGTTCAAATTTTCGGCGGATATGGTTACACTAAAGAGTATCCAGTTGAAAAACTGATGAGAGACGCGAAAATCCTTTGTATCTTCGAAGGAACTACTCAAATTCAGAAAAACGAGATCGCAGCTTATGTGATCCGTGAAGCAGCTTCCGCAAAATAAGAATTTTCTAATATTGCAAAGCTTTACGAAGGCGTCGGTTTCCCCGGCGCCTTTTTTATTTTCTCTTCGCTCGGATCCTGCTTAAAGACACGGGTGTAATCCCTAAATAAGAGGCGATATGGTATTGAGGAACAAGTTCTTCTATATCAGGTCTGGATTCTAATAGAAGATCATATCTTTCTTCTGCACTTAAAGCTAAGAGTTCATATTCTCTTCTTGCTTTTTTTAAGAATAAGTTCTCTGCGAATATTCTTCCGAGCCTTTCCCAGGCGATGTCTTGGGAGAATAGTTTTCTAAATTCTGAAAATTTTGCGACTGCGAGTTCGCAATCGGTGATTGCTCTGATATTGCAAGTAGAAGGTTGTTCGGTAAGTAGATCGAAATAAGACCCTGTAAAGTCTCCCGGGAAATTGAAACTTTTGATGTACTCGTTGCCTTGGTCGGTGAGATAATATTCTCTCAAGACGCCTGAGAATACGAATGCAAACTCAGTGGGTTGTGCGCCTTGTTTGATCAGGAAATCACCGTATTCTAATTTGCGGATCGTATATAATTGTTCTGATTTTTTCCAGACTTCTTTAGGGATGGGAGAGACCCGGTTCACGGTTTGGTAAATTTTTTCCCAAGGATGATCTTTCTGATCCATACAATTCCCGTTTACGGATTTAGCCCGCAAACGGAAATTTTACAAATCTAATTATTGGAAAAATCCAAAAACGTTTAGATAGAATCCAAAAAGGGAAGGGTTACCTTTAAGAATTCTTTTGGATTTTCTGCAAAAGGGACGTGTCCAGTCTTTAGATAGGCGAGTTTGGAGCCTTTCACTTTCTCATGAAGTTTAAGTGCGAGTTTTGGATCTATGACCGGGTCAAATTCTCCCCATACGATCAAGGTTGGAGCTTGTATCTGGGATACCTTTTCTCTTAGATCATGTCTTTCGTCCAAAAAACTTTTCCAGATCGAAGCGTTCACTTCTTTTGCGCCTTCTACGTCTTCTCTCTCTTTGATCCTTGTTAGGATGGACTCAGTATATTTGTTTCTTATTTTTATATAATGATTCGGGAAGAAGTTCCAAACGAGTCCGGTAAACCAAACTTTGGATTTTAATCCTGCAAAACTTTTAGTGATCCAGTCCGGATCATTTAAGCCTCCACTATCCACGATTACTAGTCCTTTTACAAGTTCCGGTTTTTTCAGGGCAAGATTCATAGAAGCGAATCCTCCCAGTGAGTTTCCGATAAAGATCCCTCCTTCCGGAGCGAGCTGTTTGACTAGGTCAGGCAATATTTCCGCATATTCTACTGCAGAAGCGGAGGCTGCAGGTTGAGGATTCTCGGATAAACCGTGACCTGGCCAATCCAATGAAATTACTTTATATTTTTCTGATAAACTTGGTGCAATCGATTCGAAATCGTTATGATCATGCCCTGCCGAATGGAGTAGAAAGATCGGTTTTCCTTTTCCTTCTATCCAATAGGCGATCTTTCCTAACTTTGAAGTATAATATCCGTCCGGTAATTTTGGGGATGGTTTTTTGTTTTCTAAAACTGTTTCCATCTTCTCTCCTCCACTGCATTGAATGAGTAACAAACCAAGTAATAGATTTGTCGTTAGTATTCGTTTCATACTCGGATCTTCTACCCAAAACGAGTCCAAGTCAAGAAAGGAAGAAAGGTATCTATAGATAAACAGATTATCCTATGTTAATTGCTTTTCACCTTACGATTGCCCATTTTACTAATTTGGCAACCGGGTTTAGCCATTTTGCTACCTTCTTGCGATAGGTATGGGGGAATAATAAAAAGTTTTCGAGAGGATAGATCAATCCTTCATCAATTAACTTTTGTTTGTTCTCCATCGATTTTAATTTATCCGGATTTAGGACTGAATAGATTTTGGAAATTCCATCTTCGTCTATTAAGAAATTTTGCATATAAGCGGGTTGATCTTTGTAATAACCGATCAAAGCTTCCGCACCATTTACCATTCCAAAATAGAAATCCAAAGTGTATTTGAGCTTATTACTTCCGGTTCGAATATAAAAATGGGAAGCTCTTTCTTTTCCAATAATCGGGATCCTTGCGGCGTTTACTTTTCCTCCGCCATCCGACCAAAGAACGATCTCTTCCTTTAGAAAAGGAACCAGTAGTTCCGGTTTTCCTTTGGAAGAAGCGAGTAAAAAATCACGGAAAATCTTTTTCCTTTTTTCGGAGGGAGCATCGTATTTTTTGCGATCCGATTTAAGTGATTCTTTTGCTCGTTTTAAAATTTGCCTACAGTTCTCCTGATTTTTCCCCACAACTTTAGAAATGGAATCGTATCCCATCTCGAAACTTTCTCTGAGTAGAAATACCGCTCTTTCGATCGGATTCAATTTTTCTAATAGATGCAAAAATGCTAGATCCAATGTTTCAGGATCTAGCTCTTCTTCCATAGGTTCCGGAGCCAATGGCTCCGGTAACCAGGGACCTATATACGTTTCCCTTTTTCTTTTTGCTTTTCGGAGAGAATCCAGGGAGAGTCTGGCTGCAACAGTGGATAAGAATGCTTTTGGAGATCTAATTTTTTCTTCCTTGGATTTTTCCCATCTCAGAAAAGTCTCCTGCACTATATCCTCAGCTTCTACAACGCTTCCTGTCATCTTATAGGCGATCCCAAAGACCAAACCTTTGTTTTCTATAAATTGATCTAGTCTTTCCTGGGTATTCATTTTTCTATCGTCGCTAATCTTTCGTTTTGTTTGACTAAAGTATTCTCTTTAGGTTGAGGGATCGCATAAAAATCGAAATATTTTTCGGCTTTAAAGGAGAAGACTGTGAATTTGCAAATAAGCTCTTTCACGAAGGCTCCTAATCTTCCAGTCCAAAATTTGTCCTTAGGACTATCGTCATAGTTCAAGAATTGGAACAGGCCTTCTTTTCTCCCTAAACTTACACAACGCCCTACATACGCTAATTCGAAAGGTTTTTGTCCTATTATAGATTTATTTCCTAATAAGTTTGATATCCTTTCTCCCATGTAAATTCCCATTGGAAGAGCTGTTGCACAGGCCATTCTCAAATAAGAATATTCTTCTCCCGGGATCTTTACTCCGTCTCCTGCTCCGATAATATTGGAATATTCAGGAACTTGCATGTACCTATTCAAGTAAACCTGGCCGATTTTATTGGATTCCAAACCTGAATTTTTTCCCAGATCGGAGGCGATGAGACCTGCGGAGATCACGCAATAATCATGAAGGACTTGTGTGCCACTGGAAGTTTTGATCTTATCTTCCAATAGATATTCTCCTCTTTCTCCTTCGATCAGGTTCACATGTAGATTTTTCAGGACTTCTTTCATATAGAGAACTGCACCAGGTGAGAAATTTTTCCCGATCTTATCCGAATCCAAAAGTGTTATTTTTGCAAATGGATAATTTTCGGCGAGTTCTGTAGCTACTTCTATCCCTGAAAGTCCTCCACCTAATACGGTAATTTTTGCATTAGGATGATTGCTTAATTCTTTTCGCAATCTTTCCGAATCCTGGAAACTTGCTACTGAGAAATAGTTGATCCCCTTACTTCCTGGATCTCCTGCTCTCATTCCTGTTGTATAACCCAGGTAATCGTATTCGAAAGTGGTTCCATCATTTAAGAGAACTTTGTTTTCTTTCGGAGATATTCTTTCTACTCTTTGGATGATAAGACTTACCTTCGGATTCAATAAATTTCGGATCTGGAAATCTTTTCCTTTGGTTCCTGCGATCACTTGGTGGTTTCTGATCTTTTCTCTAAAAGTAGGTTCTGCAGTGATCAGAGTAATTTCTACCCCGGAACTTTTGCGCGCCAATCTGTTTGCCGCTGCGATCCCTGCGTAACCTCCACCTACGATCAATACCTTTTTCTTTGACATACTTGCCTCCGGTTCTAAAGGCAAGACGAATGCGGGTAATATCTTGTGACATTGTTTTGAATTTTCTTTGAGAAATGGTCTCAGGCGACTTTTGGAATGGTTCTGATTAGGAGATTGACAGAGGCATTCTTTTAAGCATCCTGGATTAGGAACTATGAAGCGTATTTTTTTCCTGATCCTTTTCTTTGTTTCGATCTTAGGATTGATTGTATGTAAGGAAAAGAAACCAATCCGTGAATTGGAAGGATTTGTTGTTAAAAGTGTAATTCATCCTAGCAATAACCCATTCAATCAAGAAAAGGTGGAGCTTGGCAAAACTTTATATTTCGATTCTAGACTTTCTTTCAACCAAGATGTAAGTTGCGCGAGCTGTCATAATACCGCTTCTCCCTCCGAAGGTTTTCCTCGTACTAAGATCCATAATCCTGCTCCTTCTCTTACCAATGTAGCATTGTATAAAGATGTGTTTAAGGATCCGGAAGCAAAAGAATTAGAAGATCTTGTAAAAGACAAAGTACATTCTAAACTGATGTTCCAGAATGAAACAAAGCTTGTACAAAGGATCTCTTCTATCCAAGGTTATAAGGAACTATTTGAAAAGGCATATGGAGATCCTGAAATTTCAGCAGAAAGGATCGTATTAGCTCTTTCCACCTTCCAAAGAACGATCGTAAGTAAAAATTCTAGCTTTGATAAATTTGTAATGGGGGAAGATACAGCGCTCACTCCGGCTCAGATCCGAGGTTGGAATGTTTTTCAGAACAAGGCAAAATGTATCCAATGCCACCAAGGTCCAAACTTCTCCGATTCTGAATTACATACGACAGGTCTTGCAGGGATCAAAGATAAGGTTAGAACTCCTACATTAAGGGATGTCACCAAAAAGAAAACATTCATGCACAATGGGATTTTCGGATCGATAGAAGATACAGTGAACCATTTTGCGGAAGGTGGCCATTCCAAAGCGGTGCATGATCCAATGTTAAAACCTGCGGAACTTTCCGATCAGGACAAAAAGGATTTGATCGAATTTTTAAAAGCGTTAGAAGGGGAGCCAATCCAATTGGAAATCCCTTCTATTCCAAAAGCTTAATAGATATTATTGTTAGTTATTAGATGGAGTAGCTTGTTGTGCTTTAGCTACTTCGTTTTTGATGATCGTGTCTACGATCTCATCCACATTCACTCCGAACTTTTCGAAAACTGAATTTCTCGCTAGTTCGTAGCGGATGATGTCCACATTAAAGTTAATCCTTGCTTGAGCTACTTGCAACTCAGCTTGGATCAAACCATCCAGAGCGGACTTAACTAATACTGCGGTAAACCTTCCTTGATTGAAACGCGCTTGGACACCTCTGTAGAACTTCTCCGCTTCTTCTTTACGAGTGTTTGCGGTTTCTAAAAGTTCCTGTCCTGCAACGATTGCATAATATCTATTGTCCAACTCTTCTTTGATCAGAGTCCTAAGTTCTGTTTCTTGTTTAGACAAGATATCCAGTTTGAGTTTTGCATCTCTGATATCTGTTTGGATCCCTGTATCGAATAAAGGATAAGATAATGCGAAATTTAAAGTTTTTTCCGGATACTTAAAAGACATCATCCCGGTATCAGGATTCACATAGTTTGTCTGAGGATTTAAGAATGTCTGTCCTCTCGTGGAATAACTTCCAGTAATCTTTAAAGAAGGCATATCTTCCGCATTTTTGATCTTCAGTTCTAATTCTGCGATCTGTCTTTGGCGGATCAAATTTTTTAGATCAATTCTATGATCCAATGCGTATTGATAATCTTTGGTAGGATTAATATCGTTCGGTACTCTTTCTTGGAGATCCGTAATTCCTGAAATTTTAGAACTTGGATCTACGTTCAAAACTCGGATCAAATTTCTTTCTGCTTCCGATCTAGCAAGTCTTGCTCTTTCTAAACTGTTTTCAGTTTGAGTGAGAGCACTATTCCATTGATTGACTTCGAATCCTTCGGAAAGACCCAGATTACGTTTCCTTACGGTAAGATCCCGAATATTCTTGGTATTCTTCTCTAATCTATCGAATGTTTCTACCTGAGAATCGTAAACACTCAAACTCCAATAATCTACCAGAGTTTTTACTACAAGCTGTGCGAGAATATTAACTAACTCATCCCTACGAATGACCGCGTTTTGTTGTAAGACTTTTTGTTTTTCCTTCTCAGTTTGGCCGAAAGAATACTTTAAAAGTTCCTGACCAAGAGTTACAGTCAATGCATCCGTGTATTGAGGAGGAGCTGCTAAATAAGAACCGACTGCACCTAGCCTCGCAGCAGCTGCCTGAGTCTCGAATGCGTCCGCGTCAAATCTAGTATGGCTCAGTTCTAAGCTAAAATAAGTCAGAGTTTGGAAGTTTTTCTGGATCCCTACGTTTACCCGATCGTTTGAGATCTTTGTCCCGGAGAGAACGTTATTATTATTCAGAGGAAGATTAGTTTTTGTTTTCGAAAAACCGCCGACCAGCGTCCATGCATATTGAGATAGATTTTTTAACTCGGCAGTATCCGCTTTCACGAATTCCATCCCAGCGTTTCTAACTGTGATATTATTCGCTAGGACATAATTGACCGCTTCTTTCAACGTGAGTTTAAGAACTCTAGGTCTATTTTGAAGGGAAGGGTCTAACTCTTGGGCGAACTGTGAAGCTGGAAAACCAAAAGCTCCGACAAGCAAGAGTCGCAGATAAAATTTCCTTAACCAAGGAATATTTGCAGGCCTAAGCATAGTGTCGTTGGTCTTCCTACGGAGCATGGTTTTTGGTTCGGAAGAATTTGCCAAATCGAAAAATCTAAAGTAAAAGTCTAGACAGCTTAAAATCGATGAAAACTCCAGATAAAAAATTGAACCGACTCGCGTCTGAAAAAAGTCCTTATCTACTCCAACATTCTACCAATCCAGTGGATTGGTTTCCTTGGTCAGAAGAGGCATTTACAAAGGCAAAATCCGAGAATAAAATGATCTTCTTATCCATCGGTTATGCTACCTGCCATTGGTGCCATGTAATGGAGAAGGAATCGTTTGAGAATGAAACGACTGCCGAAGTTTTAAATAGAGATTACGTTTCCATTAAGGTAGATCGGGAAGAAAGACCGGATGTGGATCGGATCTATATGGATGCGTTACATGCCATGGGACAGCAAGGAGGCTGGCCTTTGAATATGTTCCTAACACCTGAAGGCAAGCCGATTACAGGTGGTACTTATTTTCCTCCAGTTCCCAAGTATGGTCGAAAAAGTTTCACGGAAGTTTTGGGAATTCTATCCGGTTTATGGAAAGATAAAAAAGAAGAATTACTCGAGGCTTCGGAAGATCTGACCAAACACTTGAAAGAATCTGAAGAAGCTAAAGCGCTTGCGGGAACAACCGAGATGTCTTCTCCAGGATCGGAAGTATTCGAGAATGGATTTCTATTATATGATCGATTGTATGATCCGGATTATGCAGGCTTCAAATCCAATTCCGTAAATAAATTTCCACCTAGCATGGGGCTTAGCTTTTTATTACGTTATCATAAATCTACCGGCGAACCGAAAGCTCTCGAAATGGTAGAGGAGACCTTAACTGCGATGAAGAAAGGTGGGATCTACGACCAGATCGGTGGAGGCCTTTGTAGATACTCTACCGATCATCATTGGTTGGTTCCTCATTTCGAAAAGATGTTGTACGATAATTCTCTCTTTTTGGAAGCTTTAGTAGAATGTTACCAAGCGGTAGGCGAAGAAAGATACAAGGACTATGCCTACGATGTGATCGAATATCTTCATCGTGATATGAGATTATCAGGTGGCGGAATTGCAAGTGCGGAAGACGCGGATTCGGAAGGAGAAGAAGGACTATTCTACCTATGGACAAAAGAAGAAGTGAGAGAAGTTTGTGGACAAGACTCTTCTCTTTTAGATGAATTTTGGAATATTACCGAAAAAGGAAATTTCGAAGAGAAAAATATTCTGCATGAATCATTCAGGATGAATTTTTCTAGGCTTCATGGTTTGGAGCCTTCCGAGTTAGAAGAGATCGTTTCCAGAAATAGAAAAAAACTTTTAGAAAAACGTTCTGAAAGGATCAGACCTCTTAGAGACGATAAGATCCTATTCTCTTGGAATTGTTTGTATATCAAGGCACTGACAAAAGCCGCAATGGCATTCGGAGACGGAGATCTATTAAGAGAAGCGGAAGAAACATATAAATTCTTAGAAAAAAATCTGATCCGAGAGGACGGAAGATTACTTAGAAGATTTAGAGAAGGAGAGGCCAGGTTCCTAGCGTATAGCACTGATTATGCGGAATTCGTATTGGCTTCCTTATACCTATTCCAAGCCGGAAAAGGGTTTAGATATTTGGAGAATGCGATCCGTTATACAGAGGAAGCAATCCGGCTTTTTAGAAGCCCTTCCGGTGTGTTTTTTGATTCGGGTATAGATGGAGAATCATTACTTAGAAGAACAGTAGATGGATATGATGGAGTCGAACCTTCTGCCAATAGTTCCTTTGCGAATGTATTCGTTCTTCTTTCCAAGTTAGGTGTGGTGGATTCGGAAAAATATCTACAATATGCGGATTCAATCTTTTCGTATTTCAAACCTGAATTGGAAACTTATCCGATGAATTATCCGTGTATGCTTTCCGCTTTATGGCTTAGAAAATCTCCCGGAAGAGAACTTGCAGTAGTATATTCCTCTCAAGAAGAATTATTACCGATATGGAAAGGTGTTGGATCCTTATTCTTACCTGAAACGGTACTTGTTTGGGCTAACGATAAGGAAGCGGAGGAGAATGGAGAAAAATTCTTACTTCTAAGAAATAGAAATTCAGGAGGAGGAGTGAAAGCATACGTCTGCGTAGGATTCCACTGCGAACTCCCAGTGTCGGACTGGTCTAGCTTAAGAGCAAAATTGGTGGAAGATTAAGAGAGTTCTATTCGCTCTGCATCTCTCCAAAGTCTATCTAGATTATAATATTCTCTTTTTTCCGGGGTCATGATATGGACTATAAATTCGCCATAGTCCAGCAATGTCCAACCGGAAGAAGCGGATGTTCCTGTTTTATCCGTTTCTTTATGAGGTAATTTAAAACTTTTTAATGCTTTTTTGATCTCTCTCGCTACTGCATTTGCTTGCACTGCGGAGTTCACAGTGCAAATCAAAAAGAAGCTTAAGTATGAATGCACGGATTCAAGGTTTAGAACCGCGATCTCTTCGCATTTTTTATCCTGCATGATCTTATAGATAGTTTTCAGGATTTCCATCGTGTTTTCCGGGGTATTTTTGGGAGAAGGACTCATATTTATTTTTTAGGCTCTATATCGGATCCTAAGAGAACGGTAGAGTCCAATCCTAGGTCCTTTCTTAATACATGGTATACTTTTGTTTTTTCTAATATGGATGAAATTTTATCCGCTACTGCGGTGTTTCCTGAACGATCTAAGATGACCGTTTTTTTGATATCCTTTGTCCAGGCATTGTCCACAGAAAGGACCTTAATCCTTTTATCCGCTAAAGTAGTTCTAACATCTTTTGCAAGACCGGCTACATCAGTTCCGTTTAATACTTCCGTTCTGGCGTATTCTCCGTCGGTGAAAATTTCAGCAGATACATCTTTATGAAATTTTCGAACTGCAACGGAAGCTCTCGCAGGGTCTGCGGTTAAGAACAAACGCCTTGTTTTTGGATCTAAAGCTGGCTCCCCAGGGAGTTCAGTGATCCCGAATGCCAGTCTATGAGAAGTAGCAAATTTTAGAAGAGTGTAAAAATCCTCTTTGGAAAAATCGGAATCTATCAGATTGAACACCATCTCCGACCAAAATGAATTCAGAAGTTCTTTGTTTTCATACAAAGTTTCGTAAATAGATAGAACAGCGCTTTCTTGCCTGCTGATACGATCCAAATAGTCCAAGGTTTCCTTCTTATCCATATAAGAAACGTAATCATACGCATCTTCTCCTGAATAAGAATACAAACCAGGTTCTCTCACATAGGAAGGAGAAACTCTATTAGTGCGATTATCAGTGTATAAATTCACTCCACCTAAGATATCTACAATCTTAATGAAGGAAGAAGCGTTGATCTTTACTGTATAATTCGGCTTAGAGCCTAAGATATCCTGAACAGCATCTTTTACTGCCGATGTTGCTTTGGATTTAATTTGTTCTAAACTATCTTCCGGATCTTCGAATGTAGTGATCGGATGAAAGAAAAATAAGCCGACTCTTTCTTGAGAAGGGAAGATCGTCGCTAAAAATCCGAACTCGTATACGTCGTCATTTCCTACTGCATGGAAAAGAATATGGATCGGTTTACCTGAACTGATCTTTTCGTCCAAGCCGGTCCTTCTGAAATTACGAAATAGAAAAAATAACAATGCCAAAAATAGAAAGCCTGCCGCGATCCATAATGGAAAAAGATTAAAAGGTCGAATCGGTTTGTTAGGACTCAAATCAAAGCCTCGGATTCCATTCAGAAAGAAAAAATAACCCTGTCAATTGGATAATTTCCCCAAGGCGAAATGATACATAGAGATGGTCCTTTTATGGATTTCTCTTTTATGATCAAAAAGTCCCTGCATCGTATGGATTGCCTTATTTAAAACGGCAAAGTAAAGATTTTCCTTGGCCTTGCTTCTCCATTCCGAATATTCCTTATGCCTTTCTGCAAACTCGGAACCTAAAAAGTCGGCTGCGTACAATATATGATCTAAAAGTTTGAGGTCTTCTCCGCCAAGCGTATGATGTTTCACTGCATCTAAAACGGCTCTTGTTTTTAAACCGTATTCCGTTTCCAGATAATATACGGCGGACCTGGAATGCCAGGCAGCTTCTGGAAGTTTTGGAGATTCAGAGTCACCGGATTTTGCAAAGAGTTCCAAATGGAATTCTTTGGTTTTTTGTTTGGTAATATCGTGAACTACACCTGCTAAATAAGCTTCCTTGGTTTCATTCGGAGAATGAACAGTTGCAAGTTCTTCTGCGATCTCGGCCACCCTAAGGCTATGTTCCCAGCGGGTCTTGGTGATTTCCTTCGGAACAATTTCTGTAAAATATATGATTTGCTCTGGAGTAGTATTTGGAAGCATCGGTGAGTATGATTGGTTGTTCAAGTGTAAGATCTATTCTTAAGTATGATATCCCACACTTCATCCGACAATGCAATCGGTTTCCTATTGTTCAAAATACATTTAGGAAGTTCTTCTCTTAAATTTACGGAAGCAGCTTCTATGATCCGGTTCCGAAGAAATACGATCTTATTTTGGAATATTTGCAGATTCCTATTTTGAGGAATGGATTCTGAAAATCTTCTGAACACTAACAGATAATGGACCTTATCCAAAATATTTTCCCAGTTTTTCCATTTATGGAATTCGGAATAATTGTCTTCTCCGATCAAAAGGGCAAGTTCGGCACCAGATTGAACTTTCAAAAGTTCTAAAATAGTTTCTTCCGTATAGCTGGGAGTTTCTCTTTTGATTTCCCAGTCCCAAATTTTTGTATTCGGAAAGCTCTGGAACTGTACTCGGACAAGATCTAAGATGAGTTCCGGCGCGGTTTTTTTATTCTGTTTCCAGGGAGAAGTATGGTTCGGAACGATCAGAAGTTCTTGAGCATTCGGAAAATTTTCCCAAAAACTTTTGGCAACTTCTGCATGACCTAGATGAGGAGGATCAAAGCTCCCTCCGAAAACTCCGACCAGATTGGAAGAGTTCATTAGATGGAGAAGGTCCCTTATCCTCGGACCTGTCCTTCTCCTTCCGCATAAGTAGTTGTAGTAGTAAGATGTACTAGACCCATCGGACCTCTTACATGTAATTTTCCTGTAGAAATCCCGACTTCTGCTCCGAGACCGAATTCTCCTCCATCATGAAAACGAGTGGAGATATTCACGAAGATAGCAGCTGAGTCCAAGGAACGACTGAAAAAATTCGCAGCGCTCACGTTTTCTGTTACGATAGCTTCCGTGTGACCTGAGCTAGTTGCTTCAATGAATTCGATCGCTTCTTCTATCTTATCCACGGTTTTTACGGAGAATCTTAGATCCAAAAATTCTTCTAGGTAATCTTCTTCTTTAACAGGCTGGCCCTTAGGGAAAATCGCAAGAGATCTTGGATCTAAAAGAAGTTGTACACCTTTAGATGCAAGTCCTTCTAATAATTCTGCAATATAAGGATATTCGGAATGTATAATTAAGTTTTCTGCAGCATTACAAACTCCAGGTCTTTGCACCTTGGAGTTTATCGCGATCGGTAAAACTTTTTTAGGATCTGCGGACTTATCTATATAAAGATTCACCACTCCTTTATCATGTTTTACTACCGGGATCAAAGAATTTTCAGAAACAAAACGGATCAGACCTTCTCCACCTCTAGGAACGACTATATCGATATAAGAAGTTTGTTTTAAGAAAGGGACCATATATTCTCTTTCCGTTCTATCCACAAAGGTGACTGCGTTCGGGGACAGGCCTTCTTCTTTTAAACAATCTTGAAAAATTTTAGCAAGGATCGTATTGGAGTGGATTGCTTCAGAACCGCCGCGTAAAATACATGCGTTTCCTGATTTAAAAGAAAGAGCTCCCACATCGATGGTAACATTTGGTCTGGATTCGTAGATCACCATGACTACGCCCAAAGGAACTCTTTTTGTATTCAGACGAATCCCATTCGGAAGAGTAGCGCCTCTTACAGTTTCTCCCACCGGATCAGGAAGAGCTTTTATCTCTAAAACTGCGTTAGACAGGCTTTGTATCCTTTTTTCGTCCAGAGTTAATCTGTCCAAAAGTGCAGAAGATAAACCTTTTGATTTTCCTGCTTCTAAATCCTTTGCATTTTCTTTTAGAATTTCGGATTTTCTGGAGACCAAAGCAGATGCTAGCTTTTCCAAAACATTATTCTTTTTGGAAGTATTAATGGATCGAATTTGTCTATAAGCATCTTTCGCGGATTTACAAAGTTCGTCCACGTAGATGGATTCTGCGGATCTTTGGATCATTCCTGACCTCCGTTACGTTTGGCTCGGAGAATGGATTTAATTTCATCCTCCGTAAAGTTTTTCTTCTTACCGTTAGAGACAATCAATGTCCCGAGTGTATTCTTTTCTACAAACTCACGCACGCAATTTTTGCGATTTCCGTCTATGATCCCGCAAGGAATTCCTGCTTCACTGGAAATAGAAGCCGCCTTGAGTTTTGTATACATTCCGCCTGTGCCTGGACCGCTTGGGCCTCCAGCTTGAGAAAGTTCGGATTTTCCTACTTCTTCCAAGAAAGGTAATAGTTTTCCGTCTTTTAAAAAACCTTCCACACCTGTGAGAATGATCAGAAGATCCGCTTCTACAATTAGACTTACGATTGCGGATAGAACGTCATTATCTCCGAATTTTACTTCTTCTGTGGCGACTGAATCGTTTTCGTTTACGATTGGTAGAATGCCCCAATCCAAAAGTTGTCCGAAAGTATTTTTCAGATTTTTGAATCCTTCCGGATTTTCCATATCCAGGACGCCGAATAGGATCTGAGCAATCGGAAGATTTACCTTAGAAAAAAAACTATCGTATAAATTCACTAAGCGGTTTTGGCCCATTGCAGCCAGAGCTTGTTTTTCCGGAAGAGATTCTCCTGCTTCTGCAGAGTTTGGAAGGGTGGATAAAAGTTTTCTTCCTCTTGCGATTGCTCCAGAGGAAACCAAGATCACTTGTTTTCCTAGATCCCTTAGATGTCGTATGTCCGAAACCAGACTAAAAAGGAAATCGTTCACTTCCTCTTCCGAGCCTGAAAGTCTTGCGGAGCCTATTTTAATTACTATTTTATTGGATGTTTTGATTCTCTCGTTCAGATCATTTCTATTCATCTGAATTTTCCCGGTGTTCTTCTTCGTTCAAATGTAATTCTTCCAATTCTTTTTGGAAGAATGTGGAATCCATTACGGAAAGTAATTCCTCTAAATTGAGTTCTTCTTGTGCGGAGATTGGGATCACCCTGCCGAGAGCAGAAACAGATTTGAGTAGCTCTTCCGTAAAACTTTGGTCTTCCCAGATATCTATTTTATTTAAAACGATCAAATGTGGTCGGTTCAAAAGTTCCGGATTATAAGATTTCAACTCCGCTTGGAGCATTTTGAAATCCTCTTGGATGTCCAACGCAGCTGCATCAAAAACGTATAATATACCTTTTACTCTTTCTATATGCCTTAAAAAAGAAAGTCCAAGGCCGATCCCTTTGCTTGCGCCTTCCACAATCCCGGGAATATCCGCCAAAGTATAACGGTAGATATCCCCCTTTCTTTTCACCACACCTAGGTTGGGAGAAAGGGTAGTGAATGCGTATCCTGCGATCTTAGGGTGCGCTTCCGTAATTTTAGAAAGTAATGTAGACTTACCTGCATTAGGAAGTCCTACAATTCCAACATCCGCGAGTAGTTTTAGGCTGAGACGCAGATGTTTATATTCTCCATCTTCTCCAGGTTGAGAAAATTTAGGAGTTTGGTGGGTAGAAGATTTGAAATGGGTGTTTCCTTTTCCTCCTCTTCCCCCCTTGACGACTAAAAATTCTCCGTCGTCTTTTACAAAATCGTAAAGTAGTTCACCGCTTTCTTCGTCAAAAACTTGGGTTCCGAGCGGGACAAAAAGGATTAGATCTTCTCCCTTTTTGCCTGATCTTTCGTTACCTTCTCCAGGAAATCCGTCCTGTGCCCTAAATCTTCTTTTAGTAAGATAACGATCTAGGGTAACCATGGAAAGGTTAGCGCGGATGATAATATTACCGCCGATCCCCCCGTCACCACCATCAGGTCCCCCGAATTCCACATACTTCTCTCTTCTGAAATGCATAGATCCGGCTCCGCCATGTCCGGCGGTAACTTCGATCAGTACTTCATCTAAAAACTTTTCCATGTGAATTCAAGACCCTAAAAATAAAAAAAGAAAGGCTCGAGGAAAAAATCCCCGGAAGGCCTTTCTTTTTCCACGCACTAAATCTGAGATCTAATGCTTATTTCGGGTAAACGGAAACTTGAACTTTAGTTTTGGAAACTTGTTCAAATTTAACGTGACCTTCGATCAGAGAGTAAAGTGTATGATCTTTACCAACACCCACATTTCTTCCGGCGTTTAGTCTGGTTCCTCTTTGACGAACAAGAATATTGCCCGCTAAAACCAGCTCTCCTCCGAAACGTTTTACACCAAGACGTTTGGATTGGGAATCACGTCCGTTTTTGGATGAACCGCCACCTTTCTTATGTGCCATGTTTATTCTCCTATGAGTTCTATTTCTGAAGGATATTGTTCCTTCAAGTTAACCAATCCACTTATCACGAGATTGAAACTCGTATTAACAATTGGATCAGTCGTTTTTCCGGAGACGGTCTTGAAATCCAAGAGTCCATCTCCGATCACCGCTTCTTCTGCCAAACCTTCCTTGCTTAGATGCAGGTAAAGAGTTTGGATGAGTACTCCGACAGCGGCGCAGAGAAGATTTTGTCCTTTGGATCCGTGCATCTTAGAAGCGTGCCCGGAAGATTCCAAACCTAGGATTTCTTCTCCTTTTCGGAGTATCTTAACCCGGATCAAACTGCCGAAAGAGAAACTACCTTAACTTTTTGCAGTTGTTGTCTATGTCCCCAGGTTCTCTGAGAGTTTTTACGTTTTTTGTAAACGTATCCTCTTACTTTTTCTCCCTTTACGTCTTCCAATACTTTCAGGGAGACTTTAGCGGATTTGAGTTCCGGAGATCCGATATGGACCTTATTATTTTCAGCGAATAGTAGAACCTTTGCATCGAAGGTATCACCGGCATTTTTACCGGTCTTTTCAGTCAGGAATTCTAAATCCTGAGTTACTTTGAATTGTCGGTTGCCGACAGAGATGATCGCGAACATGATTACTGGCCTAGTTTCTCGAGTTTTGACCAGTTTTGATCGGTCAAGGCCGGTGTCAAGGGTTTTGGGGTACGATTTGCAAGGAAGAAGGTCTGCTTTCGCCAGTCACCTTCCGTTATTCGGGTTTTAAATCTTGCTTAGATTTCTGGGAATCAGATCTAATAGTCTATACTATTATGAGATATCTTATCGCTAAGAAGAAAGATTTGGGAGACGGTTTTTTTGTAAGAAGGGTACTTCCTCAAATTGAAGCCAGACAAGTTGGACCTTTCGTTTTTTTGGACCATATGGGTCCTCTTCCTATTAAGACTGGAGCAGAAATTGTAGTTCGTCCTCATCCTCATATAGGTCTTGCCACAGTCACTTATCTGTATGATGGAGTGATCACTCATAGGGACAGTATAGGAAAGGTAGAAGATATCCGCCCCTTCGAAGTGAATTGGATGACTGCAGGTTCCGGAATCGTACATAGCGAAAGATCCAAACTAGATCCTGAATTTAATATCTTAGAAGGTATCCAAACCTGGGTCGCATTACCCAGAGAATTCGAAGAGACTTCTCCCGAATTTTTTCATCATGAAAGAGAAGAATTGCCCACTGTCAGTGGCGGAGGTTGGGAACTCAGACTGATCGCAGGTTCTTTTATGGGGGAAGTTTCTCCGGTTAAAGTATATTCTCCTTTATTCTATGCTGATATAGAGGTTGAGGCCGGCGCAGAAGTAGAATTGCCTGTGCCGACGGACCAAGAAGCAGGCATTTATGTTGCCAGAGGTAAGGCTGACGCAGAAGGAAAGATCATAACTGTCGGAGATATGGCAATCTATCCTAAAGGTGGGGCTGTAAAATTCAGAGCGGAAGAAACTTCCAGGATTGTACTCTTAGGCGGGACCCCGCTTTCTACCCCAAGGCATATGTATTGGAACTTTGTATCCAGTTCTTTAGAGAGAATTGAGCAAGCAAAAGTAGATTGGAAAGAAGATCGATTTGCTCATGTTCCCGGAGAGACTGAGAGGATCCCATTACCTGAACATTAAAAGTGCCGGATCGTTTAAAACCGGTTATTAATAGCGATTGAATGGATTCTTTTTAATCTCTTTGAAAAGAATTTCCTAAAATTCCACCTTGTCACCCTGGCCCTTACGTAAATTTTGGTCATAGCATGGAAATCCGCAATATCGCCATTATAGCACACGTTGACCACGGTAAAACAACCCTTCTAGACGGTATTTTACGCCAAACAGGCGCAGTTACTGCAAAAGAAGACGGGGAAAGGATCATGGATCATAACGATCTCGAAAAAGAAAAAGGGATCACGATCAAGGCCAAAAACACAGCAGTTGTTTATAAAGGCACACGCATTAACGTAGTAGATACCCCAGGTCACGCGGACTTTGGAGGAGAGGTGGAGCGAGTTCTTTCCACAGCGGATTCTTGTCTTCTTCTTGTAGATGCATTCGACGGACCCATGCCTCAAACTAGATTCGTACTCGGAAAGTCCTTACAATTAGGACACAGACCTATCTTAGTGATCAATAAGATAGATAGAGATGGAGCTCGTCCCGATGCTGTAGTCGATATGGTTTTCGACTTGTTTAGCGATTTGGGCGCAACAAACGAACAATTGGATTTTCCGATCGTTTATGCTTCTGCAAAACAAGGTTGGGCGGTCAGCAAATTAGAGGACGCTCCCGGAACCAATTTGGATCCACTTTTAGATACTGTACTTTCTCATGTACCTCCTGTAAAAGCGAATATAGAAGCACCTCTACAATTCCAAGTCACTTCCTTGGATTATAATGATTATGTAGGCCGTATTGCGATCGGCAAGATCTATAACGGTAAACTCCAAAAGGGAATGAGCGTAATTCAAGTTTCTCCTAAGCCGAATGGTAGAGACGAAACTCAAGTTTTAAAGATCACTAAACTTTATAACTTCGAAGGACTCAAAAGAAATGAGATCGAAGAAGCCGAAGCTGGAGATATCGTTTCTATCGCGGGATTACCTGATGTATTTATCGGAGACACAGTTTGTGAGCCTGGCAAAGCCGCTCCAATGCCCGCTATCGAAGTAGAAGAGCCGACAGTGTCCATGTATTTTATGGTAAACAATTCTCCTTTTGCGAGTAAGGAAGGTAAGTTCGTAACTACCCGAAATATCCGCGAACGTTTGGACAGAGAATTAGAAACAAACGTAGCAATGCGTTTGGAAGAAACCGAAGATAAAGATCGTTTCAAGGTATTAGGTCGTGGAGAATTACATCTTTCCGTATTGATCGAAACCATGAGAAGAGAAGGTTTCGAACTACAAGTTTCCCGCCCTGAGGTAATCATTAAGAAGGGAGAAAACGGAGAAAAACTAGAACCTTACGAGTATCTCGTAATGGATCTACCTGACCAATTTACCGGAAGTATTATTGCGGAGCTAAACCGTAGAAAAGGAGAGCTTCAGTTAATGGATGCTCATCCGTCCGGAATGACCAGAGTAGAATTCGTAATTCCTACCAGAGGTATCATCGGGTTCAGAGGTTATTTCGTAACTGAGACTAAGGGAGAAGGAGTTGCATCTAGCCGATTCCTGAGATTCGACACCTATAAGGGAGAAATTCCTGGAAGAAAGAACGGTGCCCTTATCTCCATGGACTCCGGAGAAACCACAGGATACGCACTTTGGAAAATCCAAGAGAGGGGAGAATTACTGATCGATCCTCAAACTGCAGTTTATCCGGGAATGATCATAGGCATCCATTCTAGAGACAATGATCTGGAAGTGAACCCAGTCCGTGAGAAGAAACTGACTAACGTAAGATCTTCCGGAGCGGACGAGGCAATTAGACTTGTTCCTCCTCGCAAGTTCAGCTTAGAGCAGAATATTGAATTCTTGGATGACGACGAACTTCTGGAAGTAACTCCTCAGAGCATGCGTCTTCGTAAAAGACATTTGGATGCAAACGCAAGAAAGCGCGCTGCCAAATAGTCGTTTCCTAAAAACTATTTAAAGAAGAAGGCTCGCTTTAGGCGGGCTTTTTTTTGTGCGCCTCGCTAAAGTGAGTTCTTCTTTAAGGCGCTGTATCGATCGTTACAGAATTATCTCTAAACCAAACGATCTAAAACATATTATAATTTTAGAATATTCCTCTCTTTTATTTTTAATTGAACGATCGATTTAAGATTATTTTTTCACTTTCACTTATAATTCTCTTATTTTCTCAATTGACAATTTAACGCTGTTCTATAATCAACTTTGTGAGCTCGCGTCCAAATGAGATGGACAAAGGTTCAAATAGCAAACGTTCGAAATTAAATAACTAAATCGATTGTTTGTTATATATAAAGAACTCCTTCCAAAAAGGCAAAGCCAGGGAAGAGAGATCCGTAGAGAGAATAGTTTAAAAGAAGAGGGTTAAGGAGAATGTTAAAAAGTACAAAGTTATTGGTAGCTGGGGTTCTATTCCTAGCAGCGGGAGCAGTGAGCGCGTCTGGTGGAGGTTCTTCAACTAAACCTCTAGCTGGATCTTATCCGATCGTATTGACTCATGGAATTTTCGGTTGGGGTAAATCTACTGGTATTGTTGATTATTGGGGCGGAAACGCAGCTTATCTTCAATCCCAAGGAGCCACTGTTCTTACTCCTACAGTGACTGCTACAAATTCTTCTGCATCGAGAGCTTCTCAATTGAAAACAGCGATCCAAACTGCAATGGCAGCAAATAACTACACTGGAAAAGTCCATATCCTCGGACATTCCCAAGGTGGACTGGACGCTCGTTATCTTGTTTCAAATCTTAGTTTTGCAAGTAAAGTCGCAACTCTCACCACAATCAATACTCCTCATAAAGGAAGTCCGGTTGCGAGCGTGATAGAAGCTGTGATCCCGAGCTGGGCGCTACCTTACGTTGGAACAGTAATTAACGCACTGGTCGGAGTGGTTTACGGACAATCTAGCCAAAACGTAGTTGCTGCATTAAAACTTCTAACAGTAAGCGGAGCTACTACTTTCAACGCAAACACTCCGAATGCTTCTGGAGTTAAATACTTTTCTTACGGATCTTATATGATCGGTAACGATCTGATCCAACACCCTGCTATGGGACTTATTGCGCCTATTTGTTCCATTGGAGCTCCTTTCTACGGACAAAGCATATGGAATGACGGTGTGGTTCCGGACGATTCTCAAAGATGGGGAACTTGGAAAGGTGGTCCTTCTTATGGGATCCTTACCACTGGTGTGGATCACTTAGAGGCAACCAACGCATTATATCTAGGACAAACCTGGTATGATACTAACGGTTATTACTTAAAAATGGCTTCCAACGCAAAAAGTAATCAATAGAAGTCAGTTTCGATCTCGTAAAATAGGATGCGCCTCCCGTCGGGAGGCGTTTTTTTTTGTTCCTAAATAGTAAGTGTGCTTATTAATTTGCTTGCATAATATGTGCACTTACTATATAAGAGAACCAGATAATAAGTATGCTTATTATCTGGAGGAATAAAATGTGGAAGTATGAGTATAATACTACAATAAAAGGAATAGATGCAAAATCGCTTTGGGAGGCCAGATCTGACGTTTCCAATTGGTCCAAATGGGATTCCGATATTGAATGGACCAAGATAGAGGGAGAAGTTTCCGTAGGTAAGGAATTTGTTCTGAAGCCGAAGGGAGGATTTGCCTGTAAGGTTTTGATCACGGAATCCGAAAAACCTTTTGTATTCGGAGACGTAACCAGTCTTCCCGGAGCTAAAATGAAATTTATACATTTCTTTAAGCCGAACAAAGAAGGAACAGAAATCAGAGTGGAGCTGAGTATTTCCGGGCCGTTAGGATTTCTCTGGAAAAAGATCATTGGGGAAGAGCAAGCAAAAGGAATGGAAGAAGAGATCCGTAGGTTTGCCGAACTAGTTAGGGAAGAAATCGGGTGAGTAGATATTGGATCGTAGTCGCTTCCAAGGAGCATTCCCTTTTGGGAATGTCCCAGGGAATCGTTCAGGCCTGCCACGGTAAGAAAGCTCCTCTGGCCAGAATGAAAAAGGGAGATTGGGTTTTGGTATATTCTTCTAAAGAGGTCTTTGGTTCTAAAATTCCGTATCGTAAATTCACTTCTCTAGGACAGATAGAAGATGATTCTGCCTATTCATTTCAAATGAGTCCGGACTTCTGTGCTTTCCGAAGAAGCGTAAAATATTTTCCTGTACAAGAGACGGATATTTTTCCTTTGATAGATTCTTTAGAATTCATTCAAAATAAAAAGTCCTGGGGTTTTCCGTTTCGTTTCGGATTTTTGGAAATTGGATCTGAGGATTTCGGGCTGATTTCGAAGAGGATGGGTTTAAATGTCCAAGGACAAAATATTCAGATACGATAAATCCGACGATAGTCCCGGATTTTTGTTATGGCAGGTTACGAATCTTTGGCAGAGAGAGATCCGAAAGGTTTTAGAGCCTTTGGATCTAACTCATGCTCAGTTTGTTCTTCTTGCAGTGACTCATTGGTTGGAACTCCACGAAGAAGAGACCACTCAGATCAAAATTGCGGATAGAGCAAAAACGGATCCTATGACTACTTCTACGGTACTTAGGACTTTAGAATCTAAAAGGTTAGTAAAACGTATCTCTCATGAGACTGACACCCGTGCAAAATTAGTGAAGACCACTTCCGAAGGTCAGAAGATTCTAAAACAGGCTGTCAAAGTTGTGGAAGATTTTGATGAGGATTTCTTTTCCATTCTAGGAGGAAAAAGAAAGGATATGGTCAGTGGGCTGCTGATACTTTCCCGGAAATGATCCGGAAAAGTATCTTAAGAACCTTTTAAAGGTCCAGATCTTGAAGTGAGTTAGCCGAGCCTTGAAGCGAGTTAGCCGAGCTTACTCTTTGTTTTTAAGTTTTTCCAGTTCTCGGATCAGCTCTTCTTTGGAGACGTTAGGATCCTGTTTTAGTCTTCGGATCAATTCGTCAGTGCTCTCTTTTTGAGAGATTGTTTTAGTATCCACAGCCCCGTCTAAAATTACAGAAGAAAAGTTTTGGATCGTGGGAGCTGCGATCCCGGGTTTTGTCTTATTTAATTCTACAACAGCCACATGTTCGAAAATTTCTTGGATCTGGCCCGGAAATTCAGCAATCTTGATTGGGGTTCCTGCAGCTACGTTATCCGTAGTGGAGAATAGTGCGAAGAAGTTTTGTTTTCCTTCCGTTTGGGGAAATGCTTCCGCATCTAAAGGAAATAATATTACTCCTGCTATTTCGTTATCCATTGTCTTCCTGAATTTTCCCATATTGACGGAGATCCTACCTAAGAGTGGATTTCCTATCCTTCTGTATACGTCTCCGTTAGAAAATACGATTGAGTTTTTATCTTGAGAAAGTTCGGCGGATCTTCCGGTTCCTTCTCCTATTAATTTATTAAAATCTTTTACCTTCATGAAAGGCCCGAAGGAACGTACTGCCCAACTTTTAGGATCTTTCGTATTTAGGCCGTGGTAGTTGCGATGGAATTCTTTAACATTCGTTTCGAAAAATAAAAGTTCTCTATCGCTAGTCTGAAGTTTTCCGGATTTAACTTTTAATTCTTCTCTGTTCTCGCTCACGCTGAATTGGAGTCTAATCAATATTTGATGGTTGAATTCCATCTCTCCTTTTGCAGTACGTCGGATCCAAAGAGTTTGTATTTTGATTTTTCCGTTTTCGAACCATTCTTTAGATCTTTCGTTCACATAAAATCCTGCCAGTTCCGGGATTGCCGGAGTGGGTTTACCTCTTAAACTATCTCCGCAGTTGATGAGAATACTAAAGAGGATTAAGAGAATTACGGTTATTTTGAAACGGTTTCGAAACATTTGAATTACGTTAGTTTTCTACTGAAAAGGGTAAAGAAAAAAAAGGAAATCTTGACAAAGCTGTTGTTTTCATAGATCAATGAGCGATAAAAACGATGGACCCTGAGCCGACAGCTTTCCGATTTCAATATTTACTTTCTATAATTTTCTGTATCTTCTTAGTTTCTTGCTCATCTGCGGACACACCAGTCGCTCAAAAAGGGATCTTGGATTTAACCCATTGGGATTACAGATCTAAACCCACATTCAATTTACAGGGGGATTGGTCTTTTTTTCCGAATACTTTCGAGCCTAATCTTCGTTCCGAAAAGTCTCCGGAATTTCGTAAAATCCCCGGCGTATGGCCTGGCTCTGGCTATGCGCTTCTTAAATTAAAAATACTTCTTCCGGAAAAACATGGGCGCTTGGCGATCTATTCCAAACACCAGGCGACTGCTTTTGAAATTTTGATCAACGGTGTTTCTGCGGGTAGTTCAGGAGAGCCGGGAACTTCTTTCGAGACTAGTGCTCCGGACAATAGGCCGGTCTATTATGAATGGAACGAATCCACAAAGGAAGTGGATATTAGTTTCAAAATTTCTAATTTTCACCATAGGCTAACCGGACTTTGGTTCGATATCCGTTTCGGGGATGCAAGTGCACTTTATAAAGAAACTCTAATGCTTAGGGATTGGGATCTTTTTCTTTCCGGCCTTTTTTTCATGTCCACCATTTATCATCTCGGACTGTTTTTTCTAAGAAGACAGGATCGCACCCCTTTAGTATTCGCATTATTCTGTTTTTGTTTATTTCTTCGTATATTCGTAACGGAGGAGAAGCTGATCCAATTCTATTTCCCTTGGGCAGATTATCCGCTTTCTATGAACTTGGAATATCTGACTATGTATGCCGCCTTGCCTTTAGGGCTTCATTTTCTTCGGCATTCTTTTCCGGCGTATTTTCCTATAAAATGGATGTTATTATTTTACTTGATATCATTTACATTTTCTTTAAGTACTCTCTTTCCTTTTCCTATCCCTTCTATACCCGTTCCTTATTTTCAATTTGTCTTTTTAGGCGGTGTGGTATTTGCAATTGTGGTGCTTTTTAGGGCGATTATCCACAATGAACAATATTCGCTCGTTATCGGCTTTGCGATCTTAGCGCTTATTGTCGCAGGGATTTTCGATATGCTTGCAGCTAGACAGATCATATTCGCAAGGTTTATTATTCCGATCGGATTGTTTGTGGCCATTCTCACCCAAACATTCATTCTTTCGTCCAGATATAGGGACTTGTATAGAGAGAAGGAAAAACTTTCGGATCGCTTGCAACGTTTGAATGAGACTTACAGCAGATTTGTTCCTATCAGCTTTTTGGAATTTTTGGGAAAAGGAAAGTTGGAGGACATGAGACCTGGGGACCAGATCAAAAAGGAAATGACAATCCTATTTGCCGATATCAGATCTTTCACTGAAATTTCAGAAAGTTTGGACTCTAAGGAAAGTTTTGAATTATTAAATTCTTATATATCCGAGATGGAGCCTCTTATTCATTCCAATCACGGTTTTGTGGATAAGTATTTCGGCGATGCGATCATGGCGTTGTTCCCTGAAAGTTCCGACGATGCAGTAAATGCGGCTATCTCCATGCAAAATCGTATTTTAGATTATAACCAAAGAAGAATGGACCAAGGAAATCGTGCGATCGGAGTTGGGATCGGGATACATACCGGCTCCTTGATGATGGGATTAGTCGGTTCAGGAGATCGTATGGAAAGTACTGTGATCTCAGATGCGGTTCATCTTGCTTCTAAGTTGGAAGCGTTGAATAAATATTACGGCTCCAGTATATTGATTAGTGAAGATACTTATTCTAGATTAAAATCTCCTGAAAAATTTTTACTTAGAAAATTGGACAAACTTAAGTTCAGAGGAAAAGTAGAGCCTAGAGCAATCTATGAGCTAGGAGATCACTTAAGCAAGACTGAAAAAGAAGCATTCCTTAGATCCAAAAGTAATTTTGAAAGAGGAGTGGAGTTGTTTCAGTATGGGAAATATTTGGATTCAGGAGAATCTTTTAGAGAGGCTTTGAGGATTTATTCCGGAGACAGGGCCGCGAACTTATACTTAAAACGTTGCACTGAACAAATTTATTCTTCCACTATAAAAGTGCAGCCCGGTCCGGATCTAGCTTAAATTTTCAGATCATTCTCCGTTTAAAAACAGAGTCTCTTCCGCATCGTCCCCAGAATCTTCTGAAGCGCTCTCTAAGGACTTGCGGACCTTAGCTCCTAATTTACGAATATTTTCCGCTCTTCCTAAAAGATTTCCTCTGCCTGATTTTAATTTTCCAAGCACTGCATCATAATTGTCTTTGGATTTATCTATGGATTTGCCAAGAACTTCTAACGCAGTTACGATCTCTACGATCTTGTCATACATCTTGCCGGATTCTTCTGCGATCTGTTCCGAGTTTTTGTTTTGCTTTTCCTTTCTCCAAAGATTGGCCACCATCTTTAAGGAAACCATTAGGGTAGAAGGAGTAACTATGAGGATATTCTTAGCGTAAGCATCCTCTAAAAATTTAGGATCCGTTCGAACAGCTTCATAATAAGAAGGTTCTACCGGAAGGAACATCAACACGAAGTCCAGAGATTCTATTCCATACAAAGACTGGTAATTTTTCTTGTATAGCCCGGAAACATGTTCATACAAACTTTTGAGATGTCTTTGTAGAGCGGCCTTTTTTACTTCTTCCGTTTCTGCGGAAGCATATTCTACGTACGCAGTTAGGGAGACCTTGGAGTCTATCACGATTGATTTTCCGGAAGGAAGTTTAACTACTATATCAGGTCTCAGTCTTCCGTCTTCCGTTTGGACGGATTCTTGAGCGGTGTATTCTCTCCCCTTGACTAGGCCGCTATTTTGAAGGATGTTTTCTAGGATTCCTTCTCCCCAATCTCCTTGAGTTTTAGAATTTCCTTTCAGAGCGGAAGCCAAACTTTTGGCGTCCTCCGAAAGTGTTTTATTCATTTCTAATAGATTGTTGATCTGAGCCTTTAAGTTTGCTGTATCATCCTTATGCTCTTTATGGGAAAGTTCTACTTTGACTCCGAACTTTTCTATTTCTTCCTTAAAAGGACGAAGTAGATCGTTCATTTTTTCGTGAGTTTGCTGGTTGAACTTTTGGGAATTATCTAACAGAGCTTGATTGGCTGCATGTTTGAACTTTTCATCCAGTTTGGACATTAGATCGTCGAATTCTTTTTTTTGGTTCTCCAATCTTTCTTTCAAAAGATCGGATTCCTTTTTCATTGCTTGGTAATAGCCGATCGCTTTTTCTGTTTTTTCAGAATTCTCTTTGAACTCTTTTTCTAACTGAAGGATCCTTTCTTTGGATCTTTGTTCAGATGTAAGAAGTCCTGCTCTTTCTAATTTTAACTTTTCATGCTCACTTGGACTGATCCCAGACTCTTTGGAATAAAGAGCTTTTGCCAAGAAGAAGGCAAGGCCAAAACCTATAAGAAGACCTGTGAGTAATACGATTGCAAATTCCATTTTGACTCCTTTTTGGAATTCGGTACAATTCAGGATACCTATTTCCAGGATAGAATTTCCATTTTATGGGGACCCCGGACAAATTCGGGGTCCTTTGTTAAAATTTAGAAATTAGCGTTTTCCTTTTTTGCGAGAAGGGCCCGAACTGGAGCCTCCGGAGCCGGAACTTTTTTTACCGCCGCTATTGCCACCACGGTTGAATTGATTTGAGTTTCGGTTTTTATCCTTATGGTCCCGTTTTCCTTTCTGTTTTGGTCTTCCACCAAAACGTCTGTCGTTACGGTCATTGCGAGAAGAACCTTCTTTTTCTCTAAAACCTCTTTGGTCTTGGTCGAAACGTACATCCGAGTCGAATTTTTCGGACTTATCTGCGAGAGCTAATTTAAAAAGTGCTGCCGCTAGACGTTCTGCAGGAACCCCTTCCGAGGTGAGTTTCTTTACAAGTTTGGAATATTCGGAAACGTCTCCTTCTTCCGCAACTTCCTTAACTATGTTAGAATATTCTAAAAATTTCTTTTCAGTGAGTTCCGATATATCAGGGATTTTTCCGAGTTCCATTTCGAATTCGTGGTCTTCTCTGATCTTGCGTAATGTTCTGAATTCTTTACTGGAAACGAAACTAAGTGCGAGACCTTTTCTTCCTGCTCTACCTGTTCTACCTATACGGTGAACATAGTCTTCTGAATCTCTTGGAATATCGTAATTGAATACTGCTTCGACATCGCTTACGTCTATTCCTCTTCCTGCTACGTCCGTTGCCACAAGAACACTTACCAGTCCCGCGCGGAATCCGGACATTACCTTGTTCCTTTGGTTTTGGGAAAGATCTCCGTGTAATCCTTCCGAGAATATACCTTTGGATTTAAGAAATTCTACTAATTCGTCTACTCTAACCTTAGTATTACAGAATACTAATGCGGCCTTGGGTGTATGGTATTCTAAAAGACGTACCAATGCTTCCGATTTGAGGCCATCTCTCATTTCAAAATAGATTTGGCGGATCTTAGGTCTGTCTGCTTTTCCACCTGTGACGTCTACGATCTTAGGAGAATCTTGGAACTTCTTGGTGATTCCCATCACCTTCCCGGAAAGAGTAGCAGAGAATAGAATCGTCTGTCTTTCTTCAGGGACTTTTGCGAGAATGATTTCCATATCCTCTAAAAATCCCATGTCCAACATTTCATCTGCTTCGTCCAGAATGACCATTTTGATCCCGCTTAGGACCAAAGTTTTTCTGTCCATATGATCCATTGTCCTTCCGGGAGTTCCAACGATCACTTGCGGTTTTCTTTTTAATGCTTTGAATTGTTTGGTGATATCATCTCCGCCATAGATTGCGGCTACTTGGAAATCTTCTTTATATTTTCCTAATTTTCTAAATTCTTCCGCGACTTGAACTACCAATTCTCTGGTAGGGCAGAGTACTAATACTTGCGGAGACTGTTCTCCTTCTTCCAATATTTCTAAACTTGGAATTGCGAATGCTGCCGTTTTACCGGTTCCAGTACGGGAATGACCGATTACGTCTTTTCCGGAAAGAATAAGTGGGATCGCTTCGGATTGAATGGAAGAAGGTTCAGTAAATCCAAGATCGGATACTGCGTTTAAGACATCCTCGGATAGTCCGAGTTCATGGAATGTTTTTTTGGGTTTCAAAGATTGCTCCTGGGATATCACGTGGAATCCCCACGATTGCGCCTGTCTGGCTAAGAGCTTGGATCTTTATAGAATGGTCCTACTTAAACATAAAGGAAAGATTTAGGCTCTGGTATCGTTTCTTCCATGAATTCAAAGCTGCTTGGGCGGCATAGCATTAAAGGTCTTTTATTCCTTGCCTGCGTTCATATATTTCGACTTTAGCTTAGTTGGGAACTTTTCAATCGCATATCTAAGCATGGTCCTGGGCATCGTGTGTGCATGTTTATCTAAAAAGTCTGTCTCAGGTTTGAGGTTTCTGTTGCCGACTTCTCTTAGCATCCAACCGACTGCTTTATGGATAAGATCTTCTTTATCCGTTAAGAGGATTTCAGAGATCTTTAAGGTATCTTTAAAGTCTCCTTTTCGGATAAAAGGATAAGTGGAGATGATTGCAACCCTTCTTTCCCATAAGTTATTCGACTTAACAAGCTTGTATAAGATGTCCCTTTTCTTATCTAAAAGATAATCTCCGATCAAGTCTCTGGAACTTAGGTCTACGATGTCCCAATTGTTGACGTATTTTAAGTTTTTTAAATAGAATAGATGTAGCTCTTTACGATTTTCTTCAGGAGTTTTTTGGAACTTCTCACATAGTATAAAAAATCCTAAGAGTCTTTCTTCATGATATTTGGATTTTACGATCTTTTGTAATTCGGATAACGGAAGACCTTTGTATGATTTGGAAATTTTTCTTAAAGGTGGCACCTTTACTCCTAAAAAAAGATCACCTTCTCCGTATTGCCCCTTTCCTGTTTTGAAAAATCGGGAAAGTATTTCCACCGCTTTCGGGTCGGCAACTTTTCGGACTTCACGGATCACATCTTCCGCTTTGGAATTTTCTCCTCCTAATAGTTTCTTCGGAGCGGTTGATTTAGACTTGGGCATGGGACAAAATGTAAATTTAATAGAAGGGGAGGGCAAGCATTATAGGAGGACAAATGTCATGTTCTAAATTTCGGTTTTTGGGCTTGCCAGTTAGGGGGTCCAACAAATCCTAATTTTTAGGAAAGATCTGCTCTCATATGAAACATAAACCTCTTCATAATATTTATAGTAAGGATATTCTCAGAAAGAAGATAGAAGCAGAGGATTTCCAACGTACTACTATTTCTTTTTATAGATATGTGATCATAGAAGATCCCGACCTTCTCCGTAACGAATTATACAGAGAATGGGAATCCTTAGGAGTGCTCGGAAGGATCTATATCGCAAGAGAAGGGATCAACGCTCAATTGTCCGTGCCTGAATTTAATTTTCAAAAGTTCAGAGACGCGATAGATGCAAGGAAGGAATTTAAAAACGTTCCGTTTAAGATCGCAGTGGAACAAAAGTCTTATTCCTTTTTAAAATTAGACATACGAGTTAGGAACAAGATCGTAGCGGACGGTCTGGCGGATGATACTTTCGATGTAACCAATGTGGGGACTCACTTAAGCGCGGAAGAATTTAATAAAAAATTAGAATCTTCTGAAACAATTGTAGTGGATGTTCGCAATCATTATGAATCTGAGATAGGACATTTCGAAGGTGCATTGCTTCCGCAGGCGGATACATTCCGAGAAGAATTACCTTTAATCATAGATCTTTTACAAGATAAGAAAGATAAGGAAATAGTAATGTACTGTACCGGAGGGATCCGATGTGAGAAGGCTTCCGCTTATCTGAAACATCATGGATTCCAAAATGTGTATCAGTTGCATGGGGGAATCATCTCTTACGCTTCCGAGATTAAAGAGAAGGGACTGGACTCCAAGTTTAAAGGGAAAAATTTCGTGTTCGACGCGAGACTTCAGGAAACCGTAGGAGAAGAGATCCTGAGCGAATGCCACCAATGCGATCAAAAATCAGCTCGGCATATCAATTGCGCAAATCCTGCCTGCCATATTCTATTCATCCAATGTTTGTCCTGCGCAGAAAAATTCGATAATTGTTGCTCGGTAGAATGCCAAAAGATCGCAGCTTTACCTGCGGAAGAACAGAAAAAATTAAGAAAAGGTAAAGCTGCTTCCAACAAACATTTTTCTAAATCCAAGATCAGGCCCAAGGTTTTCGAACTTTACAAAGGAAAATAATTTAGGTCCTTTCAATTTTACTGAGAAAAATTGAAATATCTTGTAACTGTTTTAATTACAAGAAGTCTAAAAGAAAAGAAGGGAATTATGCAGAAACTACCGGTATTTTTTGTAGGCCATGGAAGTCCAATGAACGCTCTCGGACCAAATCCGTTAGCCGACACATGGGCGGAGTCTACGAAAGATTTCACGGAACCCAAAGCAATCTTGAGTATTTCAGCACATTGGTTTACACGGGGAACATACGTAACCGCAAACCAACACCCGCCTACGATTCATGATTTTTACGGGTTTCCTCAGGAATTATTCGATGTGCAATATCCTGCGCCTGGAGATCCAAAACTAGCGGAAGAACTTTCTAAATCTAAACAAGCGGAAGTGGTTCAGGATGATTCCTGGGGATTGGATCACGGGACTTGGAGTGTTCTTAGGAACATGTATCCTAAGGCAAATATTCCTGTAGTCCAATTGAGTTTAGATGCTACCAAGTCCGGAGAATGGCATTACGAATTTGCAAAGTCTTTATCTAAGCTAAGAGAGGAGGGTGTTCTGGTTTTGGGTAGCGGAGACTTGGTTCATAACTTACGTCTTTATGATTGGAAAAACCAAGACAAAGCGCATGACTGGGCTTTAGATGCAAACGAGACGTTCAAAGATCTGATCCAAAAGAGAGATTGGAAGAGTCTGGCTAATTATCAAAAATTGGGAACAGCAGCGCAGATTGCCATTCCTACTCCGGAACATTATTTTCCTATGTTATATGCTTTGGCATTGGCGGAGGAGAAGGAAGAGATCCATTTTTATAATGATATCATCCAGAGTTCAGTATCTCTGACTAGTATGAAGATCAGTTAAGATCTACTTTTTAGGAATTCGATCGCATCTTCTAAACGATCGTCTCCCCAAAATAATTCCCCATTTACGATAAAGCTGGGCGCTCCGAAAATCCCAAGTTTCCTGGCTTGTTCGGTGTTTTCCCTGAGTTTGTTTTTGTTCTCATCCGATTCGGAAGTAGAGATTATATTTTCAGGATTTTGTCCTAAGGATTTTAAGATTTGGGAAAGGACCGAAACATTTGAGATATCCTGTTTTTGAGAAAATTCTACTTTATATGTTTCTAATATAAAATGATGAACCCAGGGTTTATCCAGATTTGCAATTGTGATCCTCGCCGCCTTTAAACCGTTTTGCGGAAAAGTATCCGGTTTAGAAAAAGGAAGTCCGTATTTTTCGGTCCTTCTTTCTAAATCTTTCCACATGTATTTTCCTTTTGTAGGAAAAAGATTAAATGGAGAATCGGACATTCCTTGGTCTTTAAAAATTGGTCCTAACAAAAATGGTTTCCATTCTATTAAGATACCTTCCTTTTCCGCCAAGGATTTAATTCTTCCTGCAGTTAAATAAGAATAGGTGCTCGCAAATTCGAACCAAAAAGAAAGAGTAGGTTTAGACATTAGGTTGCTTTTTCTCTCCCCCAGATTGCGGCCAAGGAGAGGCCGCTAATCAAATGCCACACTCCCCACCAAGCTGCGATGAGAGCCATGGATCCTATTCCTTGGAAGAATGTAAAAATTAAGATGAGACCAAGTCCTGAGTTTTGGAGTCCCGTTTCCAGGGAGATTGTTTTTCTTTCTTTATGCGCAAGACCTGCAAGCCAAGAAGCAAGATATCCTATTATTAAAGCGGAACCGTTATGAAGAAGTACGAGCCAAAACAAAACGGGTCCGAATTCCACGAAAGATCTCCAGTTCCCGACGAACGCGATAAGTATAAATACTCCGAGTAGAACTGTGGATCCAATTCTCATCGGCTTTTTTAAAGAAGACGCTAACTTAGGAAGAAAATGATTTGTGAGAGCGCCTAAAATTAGGGGTAAAACCAATATTAGAAAAATAGAAAGAAATACATCCGCAGGATTTAAATGGATCTCTTTTAATCTGTCTGCCGCGGGAGAGTATAACTTTCCCCAAAAGAAAAAGTTAAACGGAGTAAAGAACCAGGCGAGAACTGTCGTAGTTGCAGTTAACGAAATAGAGAGTGGGACATTTCCTTTTGCAAGAAGGCTGATAAAATTGGACATATTCCCGCCGGGACAAGCTGCCACTAGGATCATTCCGAGAGCCAAACCGGGATGAGGTTTCAAAATATAAAGTAATCCCACTGTGAGAGCGGGCAATAATACCAATTGAGAAAATAGACCGACTATCGCTGCTTTAGGCTGTCTTCTTAAATTCGTAAAATCGGCAACGGTTAATTCTAAAGAGACCCCATACATGATAAGTCCCAAGCAGATATTCAGGACAAGGAGACCCCCTGGACTGAAATTCAATCTAACTAAATCGTAATCTTGCATGTGTTTCCCTAATGCGGAATTTGTCGCCCGCTGCTGTTTAATATTTTAGGATTTTTTAAACTATATTTTAGTCCGTCCAGGTGACTAAAATTTCCCTTGGTCCGGAGAATGGTAATCTTCCATGGGAAACGGAATAATTGTCTATCAAAAGAACGTCACCTTTTTGCCAGGAGAATATGGATAAATGTTTCCAGAATGTTTGGCTAACCTTGTCTATTTCGGAAACACTGATCTCTGAATCATCTCCGAAGATCACATTCGTGTCCTGATCCTTAGGTTCCACTAACTTTTTCTTTAAGAATGTGAGAACATACAAAACTCCCGCTAGGATCAAGCTTCGGATAGTTCCTTGCTGTTTTAGAATTTTTGCATATTCCAATCTGGCTGCGTCTTGGTGGAATACCTGGCTATGATTATGCCATGCCTTTGTTTTGGCGATAGGGTGTTTACGCACTGCAACCTGTTTATTAGTGAGTTTTAATCCGTCTTCGGGTAGCCATTCTACTTGGAATCTTTGTTGTGCCGCAATCTTCTCCACTTGTTTTTTTTCTTTGGTGGAGAACATCTCATCCCAACGTTTTGTTTTCCAAAGATTATAACGAGAAGCGTTAGGTCCGTCGTATTTGCGGATGTATTTGACTCCTTTAGTTTCAAATTTTTTTAATAGATCCGGATCCAAGTCTTCGTATATCTTCCTAAGGTCCGCGATTGGAGTTTCTCCATGTTCCTTTGGGGCAACAGCACAGAAGAACATCAGTTTACGGGGAGGCTTGTCCAAAAAGCTCATCTCCGCATGTTGCATGATCGGATAATGAGGAGGAAGTTCGCTCGCTGTATGAACAAACTGAGTGACTTTATTTCTGGGAGAAGTTCCCAAATAGTCGGTCTTCAGATTTTTATCCAAGCTTAGAGCAACGTTTTCGAATTCTTGGGCGGAAGAAATTTGAAAACCTCTGAATAATACGGCGCCGTATTCTAAAAGATCAGCCTCGATTGATTTTTTATTTTTAGAGATCCATGCTGGTAAAAAGCCAGACTCTAAAGCGTTTGTGTCTCCCGGACCGTAAATTCTGGGGAGTTCCTTTCCGGGGAAAAAAGATCTTTCTACCCGGCCTATACCTTTCGGCTTAGTTTTGTTAAGGGAAACTTTCTTAATTGCGGATTTGCCAGATCGGGAAATTGTATTTGTTTTCATAGAGGCTCTCCCGTTAGAGAATGAAAACTTTTATAAAACTATAGAATGGAAAGGCAAGTCTTTTCATTTCCGCCTTGATCCGGTTGCTTCTTCTAAAATACGTATACCATGAGTTTTTGTATCGGAGAAGGAAGATGAATATTGCCCTTTCTAAGGAAGGTCCCAGTTTTTCCAGACTGGTATACGGTTGTTGGAGATTACATACCGATCCAAAAGGAGTAAGCTCCGATAGGATTTTAGAAAAGGTAGAAGTTTGTCTGGAATCAGGGATAGATACATTCGATCATGCGGATCTATATGGAGAATATGGGAATGAAAAAAGATTTGGGGCGGTATTAAAATCCAGGCCAGATCTAAAAGAGAAGATCAAGATTATCACTAAGGCGGGAATTCAACTCCCTGGTCCGAATCGTACCGGAATTTCAGTAAAACACTACGATACGTCCGGGGAATATTTAACCCGTTCAGCGGAAAATTCATTAAAAAAACTGAATATAGATAAAATAGATCTTTTTCTGATTCATAGACCTGATCCTCTTATGAATGTGGACGAGGTTGCAAAAGTATTTCGCTCCTTGAAAGAAAGCGGCAAAGTTAACCATTTCGGAGTTTCTAATTTTACTCCTTCTCAATTTTCACTTCTGCAGTCTAGATTGGATTTTCCTTTGGTTACGAATCAGGTGGAATTCCATCCTTTCCATATTGATCCTTTAGTGAATGGGGTATTTGATCAGACCCAAGAATTACGAATACGACCGATGATCTGGTCTCCGACTGCTGGCGGACGTGTCTTCCGACCTAAAACAGAACAAGAGTCCATCCTACATAAAACGTTAGAAGACATTGCAAAGAAGAAGGATACAACACCGGATGCGATATTATTCTCTTGGTATCTTTTTCATCCTGCGAAATTGATCCCAGTTTTAGGGACGAATGAGCCGAACCGTATCAGATCCGCCGCAAAATCATTTCAAGTAGAGTTGGAAAGAGAGGAATGGTTCCAAATTTTAGAAGCCGGAACAGGTAAAAGAGTTCCTTAATAAAAAAAATGACCATATAAGGAATTTCTAATTAGGATATAATACTTATATTTATACTACTCGTTCGATATCAAAAACGGAGAGAATCCAAAAAAATGAAAATCGAGCAAAGTAAAAAGGGATACCCCCTTTTGATAGGGATTTTATTATTCCTATTCAATTGTAATGGGGAGAAGGGCATAAACACGGAAGGTTTACTGGGACTGATCCAGAAACCGGACCAAACGAAAATTGGCGCAAATTATTCAAGCCTCGCAGCAGGTGATACTGTATACGGGTCTGGAACATTCTCGCTGCTTACCTATAATGTGGCAGGACTACTGGAACCTTTTTCCAGTTCAAATCCAAGTGAGAACACTCCTTATATTGGACCATTGCTTACCCCATTCGATCTGGTCCAAGTACAAGAAGATTTCAATTATCATGCAGCCTTGTATGCAAATGATGTGCATCCATACAGAACGGCTACAAGCGGAGGAATGGGATTTGGAGACGGTTTAAATACTCTTTCTTATTTTCCTTTTACTGATTTCGAAAGAGATAAGTGGGATGCTTGTAATGGAACTGATTGTCTAACTCCTAAAGGATTTACTTTAGCAAGACATACGATAGCACCTGGAATATTTCTGGATGTTTATAATTTACATACGAATGCAGGTACAGAAGACGCGGATCTATCTTCCAGAAGATCGAATGTATTACAAATTCTAAGTTTTATAGAAGCAAACTCTGCGGGGAACGCAGTGATTGTGATGGGTGATACAAATACAAGATACACCAGATCTGGAGATAATATCCGTGAGTTTAGCAATCATGGATTTACAGATGTTTGGATCCAATTGATCCGAGGAGGATCTTATCCTACTCAAGGCGCAGATGCTTTGATGGATTGCGACGGTCATAGAACAAGCGCTGGCTGTGAGGTAGTGGATAAAATGTTCTACCGTGGAAATTCATATCTTTCCTTATCTCCTAGCACTTACCTGATCGAAGAAGCAAGATTCGTTCATCCTGTGACAGGAGTTATGCTTTCTGACCATTATGCTGTTTCTTCTACATTCAATTATTCTATTTTGAAGAATTTAGTGTATAGTGATTCAATAGGTGGGCCGCATGGGACTCCATTCAATGATGTGAATTCGATAGCTTCTTCTCCTCGCACATCTAAAATAAGCTTAAGATCCGGATCTAGAATTGATGCGGTTTCATTACAATTAACGAATGGAACTGTTTTAAGCCATGGAGGTACCGGTGGAACTTTACAAACTTTGACCTTGGGATCTGGAGAATATGTAGACCAAGTTAAACTTTGCAGCGGCGTAAAAAGTGGCCGTACTAGAGTTTTTTATGCGCAATTCCATACGAATCTATCTAGACTTCTTACTGGCGGATCTACAACTTCTACCTGTACTACATACACAGCACCTAGCGGCTGGGGAATCGTAGGATTTCATGGAAGAAGCGGCGATGAAGTCGACAAATTAGGAGTGATCTACGCTCCGTTTTAATAAATAATCCGGAAAGTATTTCGCCCAAACATTCGATAAAAATCGAAAAAAAATAAAGAGAGCCATTTGTTTCTCCTAAGTATGTCCGAGCTTTGATGCGGGATGTATAGGGTTATTAGGAGAAATGAATGTTTCGCTTTATAATATCAATCTTAATCATATCTTCACTTTTGGTCTGTAAGGCCGAAAATTCCCAAAAACAATCTGGAGAACTTTCAGATTTAGATTCCAATTCAAGATTCGCATCGGCTCCTACGCCTTCTGCTTCTGCGGATGGAAAGTCAATGCCGGAAACGGAGAAAAAACTTTCCGACAAGGCAGGCGAAAGGGAAGAAGAAGCTCCAGAGGATCAGATCAAAACCTTTGCAACTCCAAAGATCGGAAATCTAAAGATAGGTCGGCTTTTAGAATATAAGGTAGATCTCAATTTCGAGACCAAAGATTTTATTGCGGCTCGAAAATTCCTATTAGAACTTTCCGGCAAGTATGGATTCGTGCAGAGTGAAAGTCTTCAGAATTGGGGAGGAGATACTGAGCCGAGTATGACAGCTGTCATTCATGTAAAGTCCTCCGATCTATATCAGGTTTTGATGGAATTAGAGAAGATCGGTACACTTACTTCTGAAAATATCCAAGTAGAAGATCATACTGAAAATTATACTTTAGAACAGATCCATGCCAAAAGAGAGAAGATCAGGATCGCAAGAAGGACTGATCTTGGAGCCAGATCCACGCCTAAAAACGCGGCAGAAATTGAAGAATTATTAGGACAATCTGAAGACTCAGCCGATTCTGCCGAATTCGAAAAATGGAAAATTATGGATAGAGTCAACTGGGCAAAGATCAGCATTCATATGTACGGCCCTAAAAAACCGAAGGCTGTAGAAGTCCCTAGTTTTGGAGATGCGTTTATCGATCTCGCAAGTCTTGGATTAAAGCTGATACTTTCTTTGATCTATATTATTCCTTTAGCGTTGATTGCTGTCGGGATTTTCTATCTGGTTAAATATTTGAAGAATCGTCTAAAATAAGAGAATGCCTCGCGTTCAAATTATTTTGTTTCCGGGGAAACCATGGTTTTTAGCCTAGAAGAAAACAACCTGGGGAAAAGGATGCCTACTCTGGAAGAAGCGCAAAAAGAAATTATCGCCGAGTTCTCGGAGGCGGCAGACTGGGAAGAAAGATACCAGATGCTGATCGAGATAGGGGACGAGCTTCCTGTTTTGGCTCCTGAATTAAAAACGGAAGATAGACTGGTTCCAGGTTGCCAGTCCAGGGTCTGGGTTGTCCCGGAAGAAAAGGAAGGAAAATTATTTATCCAAGCGGACAGTGACTCTGCGATCACAAAAGGAATGATTGCATTGCTCTTAAGGGTTTTCTCGGGAAGAACAAAAGATGAGATCAAGTCCGCATCCTTGGAATTTTTAAAAGAGATCGGTTTAGACAAACATCTTTCTATGAGCCGGAGGAACGGTCTCTATTCCATGGTGAATAAAATTAGAAGTTTCTAATATTCTTAACTTATATACGGTTCGTTCGAGATCTCGTTCGGATTTTTCTTTCTGGCAGGGAAATGTTTGCTTAATTCTTCGGTCAGCTCTTTGATCCCTGTAAGGATAGCATCTTTCGGAGCCTTGGACCTGAAACCTTCTCCTATTTTAGAAGAGATTAGATTTAATCTTTCCTGTCCTATCTTTTTATAAATACCACGATCCGCCAAGGTTACGATCTTTTTTTCGGAAAGAAGAATATAGATCAGTATTCCTGTATTTTCTTCCGTGTCCCAAACTTTTAAGAAAGAGAACATTTCTAATGCTCTATCCCTCGCAGTTTTACCGGAGAATATTTGGAAGAATGGGATCTTCGTTTCGACCGCGACTTTTAATTCTCCTCTATGAGTTTTTTCAGAATTAGCAACGGCAGATGTGATCTCTCTCAGATCTTTAGAGCTAAAATATTTTCGTAATAAAGTGAAACCTGATAGAGGTCCGTTCCCTATCCTAAATAGGTCCAAGAATCCTGCAAAAATATTGCGTACTAGTCTTTCGGTTAAAGAAGGATTTTTACTCATAAGAATTACCAATCCGAAGAGGACCCCCCTCCGCTAAAATCTCCTCCACCGCCGCTGAAAGAATCGCCTGAGGATGAGGAACTCCAACCCGAATCGCTGGAACCATAGGAACTCCAAGAACTTCCGGACCATCCCCCACCACCTCCGGAGCCTGGATTTTTGGCTGCAATGTAGATGATACAGAGAAGTATAAAGAAGATCACTAAAAGTGGAAGCATTACTTCTAAAGAAAAACCTAATAATCCTCCCACCCAATATCCTACATATGTAGCAAGTCCTGCTTGGAGAAGGCTGAACAATTTTTTGAATAAAAATCCTATTACGATCCCTATAACAACCAATGCGCCTATATAAAGTCCGAAATTATCATCTTCGGTTCCCGGACTAGATGATTCGTAGCTGGTAGAGCTTGGCTCAGGTAGAGGTTCTCCTTCAATAAGACCGAGTATTTTTTCGATTCCCTGGTCAATCCCTTCGAAATACTTACCTTCTTTGAATAAGGGCCTAACGTATTCTACCTGTATTCTTTTGCTGGTTACGTCAGGTATTGCTCCTTCTAACCCTCGTCCGATCTCGAAACGCATTTTTCGATCGTCTTTTGCGACTAAGAAAATAACTCCGTCGGCTGTTCCTTTTCTTCCTATTTTCCAATCCTCAGCTAAGCGGATGGAATATTGCTCTATAGTCTCGTCTCCGGTTGTCGGGATAATGACCAAGACCACTTGGCTTCCTTTACGTTTTTCGAAGTCTTTTAGTTTATTTTCTAAATTCGAAACTTCTTCTTCGCTTAATGTAGAAGTCAGGTCAGTGACTCTGTGGGCCAATTTGGGTATAGGGATCTGGTCTGCGAAAATCCCGGAGCAGAATAGTAAAATTGGAAGAAAGAACAGCCTTCTCATCTGAAAATCCAGGTTTTAAAATTGGACTTGAGGAGGTTTAGAAATTTCTTTTTCGTTTTCTACGCTGAAATTCGGTTTTACGTCGTAGCCGAAAATTTTAGCGGTGATCACGTTCGGAAATGTTCTGACTGTGATATTATACTCTTGGACAGAAGTGATATAGCGGTTTCTTGCAACAGCGATCCTGTTTTCAGTACCTTCTAATTGAGCTTGTAATCCGATAAAACTTTTGTCCGATTTCAGGTCCGGATATTTTTCTACCACTACCATCAATCTGGATAGAGCAGAGGTCATTTGCCCTTGTGCCTGGTTGAATTTTGCAAATAGTTCAGGATTATTTAATACTTCAGGTGTGGCTTGGACGGAACCAACGCTGGCACGAGCTCTAGTCACTTCGATCAATACTTCTTTTTCTTGAGCGGCGTATCCTTTGACTGTGTTGACCAGGTTCGGGATGAGATCCGCTCTTCTCTGATACATATTGATTACTTCTGACCAGGCAGCTTTTACCTGTTCGTCTTGGACTTGGATCGTGTTATAGCCGCATGAATTTGTGAAAAACAGTGTCAGACCGGTAAAACCGATCAGAAAACTTTTACGGATCCGAAAAAAATCGCCTTGGGACATTCCCACCTCCGACCAGCGGAATTCTGTAAGTAAAATGTCCCTTGGCAATCGGTTTTTTCTGACAACATTCCGTTTTATGCCGCCTCTTTTGGGAAATTTTCGTGTTTTTCCAAGGCTCTTTTGCGGATTTCTTCGATGAGTTTGTCTGCGAGCATTTCGGCAAGAGCAGATATTTTTTCTTGGTTGATCGAGTTCCTATATTCGGTTTTCATTGGCGCCTCCTTGTGGTCCGGATATAAAAATACAGCGGGCCCCGGACAAATTGGGAGGGCAGAAAATAAAAAAACCGGGAAAATTCCCCGGCTGCCTCAACCGATAAATAGAAAAATGGCAAGGGCCACCTGGCACGAATGGAATTGGATTACAAAACCCGACTCGATGAGATCGAGAAGGTAGACGGTTATTTTCGTAGGTCCCCGGAAGGGATCTGGTCCTACGAGTTGGATTCTCCTCTAGACATTGCTCTTCCCATTGAGGAACAGTGTAGGCTGATCTATGAGAATGCAAGACTGACTCATTGCAATGATACTATGGCCAGGATCTACGGGTATCATAATGCGGAAGAGATCAAAGGTATTCTATTAAAAGATCTTGTTGGGCCGATTAACAAGATGAATATATTCGGAATTAACGAATTCATTCGTTCCGGTTATAAGATTCACGACAGTGAATCCGAAGAGATAGATCTAAGAGGAAAACGTAAATATTTTCTAAGCACAGCTTTGGGAGTGGTGGAGAATGGATTCTTACTCCGCGCTTGGGGAGTGCAGAAGGACGTAACCTCCATTCGAGCCGCAGAGTCCAGGCTCAAAAGAACAATTGCGTTAGAAAGTTTACTCACCCAACTCTCTAGATATTTTTTAAGTGTAGAACCTGGGAATACCACGGACGCAGTGAACCATGCGTTAGGCGAACTTGGAAAATTCTGCGGAGCGGACAGAGCATTTTTATTTTTATACACTCACGCCGGCTTGACCATCTCTAACACAAATGAATGGTGCGCGGATGGAATCGAACATAGGATCCATCTATTACAAAATCTTCCTATAGAAACATTTCCTAAATCGGATTACGACACAATTAGCAACAAAGGCCATGTCGTTTATGATTCTTTGGATAATGTTCCATCTACACATGCTTCCTTGAGAAATCTTTTGGAAAGAAGAGGAACTCGTTCCTTGGTGGTGGTAGGTCTTTCTTCTAGAGATGAAGAGCTCGGTTTTATCGGATTCGATTCGGTAAAAGGCCAAAAACTTTGGACGGAAGAAGATATTTATATCTTGAGATTAGTTGGCGACCTGATCGTCCTGGCATTCGATAGACAAAAAAGAGAATCCGATCTGAATGATTTTTATGAAAGAATGAATCACGATTTGGAATTGGCGCGACTCACGCAAAGATCCTTGGTTTCGAGAGAATTTCCTACTTCACCTTTTTATAAAATGGATAGTTATTTCCGGCCTTTTGAAAAAGTGGGGGGAGATATCATAACGTATATCCAACATGAGAATGGTGTGCTAGATATATTGTTCGGAGATGTTTCCGGTCACGGGATTTCTTCAGCTATGGTTTCCGGGATGGCAGTACTTTCATTTAGACATCACGCGAAAGCAGGTCTTTCTCCAGCGGAAGGTATCCAACAGTTTGTGAAAGATCTAAAGCCGATGGTGGTGGAGCATCATATCGCTGCGGTCTGGGCTAGATTTTTTCCTTTAGAAAAAAAGTTGGTCTATTCTTATGCGGGGCATCCTCCTATCGTTCTGTTTAGGGGAGAAGAGAAGATGGAACTAAAAGGTATGAATCTTCCTCTTTTGATCTTCGATTCTATCGAATATTTTAACGAATCTATTAAATTACAAAAAGGTGATAGAATAGTATTCTACTCTGACGGAATGTACGAAGTATTCAATGCGGAAGGTAGGATATTAGATCTTCCAGGATTCCAGGACATTCTGCTTCAACATAGAGATCTTGGGAATTTAGATGAATATTTGGATCAGGTTGTTTCGGAAGTATTTCAATTTTCAGAAGGAGTGTTCGGAGACGATATGGCGATGTTAGTGATCGATATTAACGGCTGAGGATCCCTAACTACTCCAAGACCTTCTTCTTTCTTCCTAATAGAAAAACTCCTGAAAGAACTACTACAGTTCCGATAATATTCTCCCAGGTGATGATCTCTCCCAAAAGAATCGCCGCTAAAAATAAAGTAAATACTGGGCCGACACTTCCAGCGATGGACGCCTTATTCGAACCTATTCTTTGTATCCCTGCGGTGGTTAAGAATGCAGGCACGACTGTGGTCAAAAATCCCAATGCAAATCCGTAGCCATAGACTTGCCACGGTTGGTGTATTAGGATTTTATAATTCTTCGTAGAAAAGAAATGGATGAGCACAAAAATTCCGGACCAGATCATCAAAAGTGCGGTGAATTTTCGAGAACCCAGTTTAGGGATCATTTGTCCGCTTCCTATTAGATAAACTGCGTAGGCCAGTGCGGAAAGAAATACTAAGACAGCCCCGATCCAAGCAGATCTTCCTTGGGCTTCTGCATCAGGTAAAAATGCCAATAAGATGCCTGAGTATGTGAGCGCCACAGAGTAGATCTCGATCTTGTGAACCTTCTTCTTTAAAAAAACAGATCCTAAAAGAAGAACGAGCGCTGGAAACGTAAATAATACCAGTCTTTCCATGGAGGCCGATAAGTATTCCAGTCCCCAAAAATCGAAAAAGCTGGCCATATAATAACCTATGAATGCAAGTGAAACTACAATGCCGTAATCTTTTCTAGTAATAGGCTTGTCCGAATTTTTAGTGGATTCTTGGTAGAGAACAAATGCGAAAAATGGAATGGCAAATATCATTCTGAGTGCCAAAACAGTGACTGAGTCTATTCCAAATTTATAAACTAGTTTAACGATCACTCCTTTAGAGGAGAATAATACTGTTCCTGCCAGAGCGTATAGATACCCTAAGGTTTCTTCACTAAATCTAGAAACAAGAGTTGACTGCAAGTTTAACGTCCTAAAAAGAAATAATTCAATTGTTTTCGAGAGGTGATAAATCCTCCGCCAGGATATGTGACTGGAAAAAAGGAATCGCCCGCGATTTCGGAAGTTGCTTTTAGATCTCGGATCTGTCCGTAACATTCTGAAAGATAGAATGCGTGTCCACATCCTAGTAAATGGTATCCTTCGTGAACCATAGTGCTCGCGGCGCCACCTACGAGCAAATGTCCAAGAGATGCAGTATGAGCTAGAACAAATCCTCTGCTTCCTGTGGGGCTATCCACTGCTCCTAAAACTTCGAATGTGGGAATAAAGAATAATGCTAAAATATAAGAGGCAAATTCGTATGCGATATCCGAAACTCTAACTCCTGCCAATGCCAAGATACGATCGCAACCGTCCGGCAATTCCGCTTTATAGAGTTCTTCCATAATCGCTTTTCCGGTCCATCCAGGTCTTTTCCAATCTTTTACTTGAGCGACCTTTGCCTGTAGATTATAGAGGACTAATTCTTCATTCCAAGAATCGAATAGATAGTCCATTCTCTCTGCCGAGACGTTTTCATCTTTCCATACGCATACTCGGATAAATTTCATTTTTCCGTATTCGTAGGTATCTCTCACTGAAGTTTTATGGAATCCCACGGTGGTGCAGGAGGCTAATAAGATTAGAAGAAGGAAACGAATATGTCGCATGTTTGCAATTCTTTAGAACCTTAGAAAAACTCCTTGGAAAAGCAAGGACTTTCGTTCGATACTAATAGAGAAGGACAGTGTGTCTGCACAGTCAAAGTTTTAGGTGATGAGTTCAGTGAATCCGAAGAATAAAAAACAAGTGAAGAAGGTCCCTTCAAGTAAAAGATCTTCTTCTCCTTTGTTCCTGCTTCTGGTGGGAATTCCATTCTGCTTTTTTCTGATCAGCGCAATGCTCGGTAGCGTATTAAAATTAGATCGGGTTAGTTCGGAATTTGCATACGAGAATAGATTGAATCCGATCGAAAAGGCTTGGAGAGGCCTGAAGTTAAAAGTATATGCCTATGAATACGGCTCCGATTATCGCAATAAGATCCCGGAAAATGAGGGACGTGCCTTAGGCTTAATACGCGAATCCATTTTAGAATCCACTCTTCCCAGATACCTTTTTCTATTTTTGGCAATCGCAGTACCATTTTACTTTTTCGTAAGGTTGTTCAAGGACAAACCTCAGAAGAAGGCCTTATGGCCGGTGGCTATAACCGCAGATCCTAAGAGCAGAAAAACTTCTACGCTTTCCCCAAAAAAAATCGGACAGAATTAAAATAGATTTGATTACGTTATTATAGCGTATTGAACATGTCGTATGCTTCCAAGTAGACGATATTCGAATTTTTGTAAAATTATTACCCTGATCGGTATAACCGCATTACTTCTCCAAAACTGTACTTTAGATAAAAGAATAGAATTCGCTGGAGAAGATAAACTAGGCCTGGAAACAGGAAGTAAACCCTGCGAGGAACTAACTCATTATAATCGTTGGTTCGCTGTCTATGGTCTCTGGCGTATCCCCGGTTCGAGGGATATAGAAATAGAAAAGAAAGAAGGTAAGGTCTACTTCGCAGAACATTCCGTAAATTGGTGGCAGGCAGCTGCGAATGTGCTTACTGGTTTTTTCAGCACTATAGTATTCTATAAAGTAACAGTTAACGAATGTGATTTGGGAACCAGATTCGTTCATAGAGACCAATACGAAAAATTCTTCGAGGAAGAAAGAACGAAGGCTCATGCTGAGTTCTTTTCCAAAACCGAAAGAGAATTAGAAGATGCTCTACGTAAGTATTTGGATAAAACAAGTCCAGCGGAACATGCCGGCAAAAATTACAGTATGATCATTCTGAGAACCGGTAAAACAACCGAAGCGAGAGTAGTGGGACAAGATGTGGACTCTCTTAAATTGGAAACGGAAGATTCAAACGGGCAAAAGCATGAGTTTACTCTTTTAAAAAAGGAAGTATATAAGGTGATCTTCGCCACTAAGATTATCAAAGTAAAAGATACTCCTCCAGCAAAGGAACCCGGCAAAGAAAAACATTAATAATATGAAAGCATCCCTCCTTCGAGGGATGCTGCTTCTCGTTTTCGGTCAATAAATTTAACCGTTACAAAAATCCTACTTGTGTATAGACCTTATATTCGCTTATCATACTGCTAAGGGAATTCGCAAATGTTATCTTGCCGTCTTTTATTCAATTCTATACTTTATAAATTTATAATATTATTGTTTGCGATCCTGGTTTTGGATTGTGGGCTCGCTTTAGGCTACCAAGCCGAAGAAGAGGTTGCTAAGGCATCTCAAGATAATAATAACAATTCGATGTTGGTTACCCTAGGTTTGTTAACCGGGAATTCGGGCGGTTTACTTAGTTTTTCTCCTTCTCCTTTGACGTTTTCCGCCTCAACGGGAAAAGCAGCATATGATATTACTGTTCATTACTGGCCAGGTTCAGGCACAGGGGAGTTACGTATCGATCTGGTCTGGAATGGGATAATGTCTTGCGCTCCACAAGAAGGAGTGTTCGCTGTATTTAATGACGACCAGTACCCTGTGACTTTTGCCGATGTTTCTTTTAACTGTTTTATTACCGGAACGGGCGAAGTATCGCATATTGTGGATACGGCCATCGGATCCGGACTTCCGAGTGTAGGAACTAACCTCGGAAATTTAAGCGTAACCGTAACCCCATAATCCGGGCTCCAAGAGAATTACCTCGCCACTCCGAAACAAACTGCCATCATATCACCCTGGTCAAATTTTTTGACCGCCCAATCTGCAAACTTCTTAGAAGTTTTATAAAAGATCCCGGATCCTTTTTTTGCAGTCAGACCGCTCCCGTAAGAGATATGGCCGAGCGGAATATAACCCAATTCATTTCCTAAAGAAATAATGCCTGGCAAACTATAATAATAGAGATGTTCCGGAACGTTCAAATATCTCCACTTCGGTCCCAGGTATTTTGCAAGAACTCCGTATCTACAGGTAGAAAGGATCATTCTTCCTCCTGGCTTTAAATGTCTTAGGATTTTTTGAAGTGTTTCTTTCGGGTGATGCAGATGTTCTATACTTGCCCAAAGAGTGATCAGATCGAATTTTTCTTTTCCGTCCAAGTCCCAGGTCAGAAAATCTTTTTGCTCCACATCTAAACCTAAAGTTTCTTTTGCAAAACGAACAGGTCCGCTTGCGATATCTAAACCTTTTGTTTTCCAGTTTCTGTTTTTTAGATAATCTAAAAAATAACCGGCAGCACATCCTACATCTAACGCGGATCTTTCGGAACCTAACATTCTTTCCCAATCGAAAAATCCTAGATCTTTCAGATTCAGATTAAATACTCTTGCGATCTCCTTTTTAGTTTCTTCTGAATAATAATTATCGTAACCTCTGTCCGTTCTTTGGGTGAAGTAAGAATCTTCATAATACTTGGAAACTTCTTCTAAGCTAGGTTGAGGATTGACCTGAACCAATTTACATTTTTTGCATTCTACTATTTGAAAGATCTCTCCTTTGGGACTGGCTTTGGAGAAGAGCGGAGTGAATTCAGAATTAGAACAAGTATTGCAGGGAATAGATTGCATACTATAAGGATCGGTGGTTTACGAGGTTTTCCGACATAAAATGGGAACCTGATCCGATTTTAAGGCTTGCTTTTTCAATAAATTTATTATTAAACATAAATCATGCGAATCTCTCTTTGCCTTAGAAATAAATTTATTACGAGCTTTATATTCCTTATGCTCATTGCCCATAACATAAGTTGTGGGCTTGTGCTTACCGGAACAGATGTAGGTAAGGAGTTCTTAGGTCTTTCGGAAGAAGATAAAAAGGATCCTGAGAAGGCAGCAGTCGCATTACTTTCCTTAGTAACAGGAGGAGGTAATTCATTACTCGTATTTACTCCGGTGGTGTTATCCGTAACTGCGGGCGCAACTGCAACGTACCAAGTAGGTCTTAGAACGGTTCCCTCAGATTGGACAAGCAATGATGTGACAGTCGGTTTTGATATAGACGTATCTTCTTGTCCTTCCGGTACTTCTCCGAATTTTTGGCCTTTTACTTTTAGTCCTCCGTATAATCCAATAAGTAATTTGAATTTTAGTACGGTTAATCCTGGATCTTGCATAATACGTTATAGCGTGAGTGGAGAAGTGACTTCCCAAACATCCGGTCTGACAATTGGTGCGGACGCTGGATTTCTTCCTTTGACGATTCAGTAGAATGTAGGTAATTGAAGCCGTCCCGAACTTAGAAAAACCGCTTTTCCAGGGATAGGGTTTTTAAAATCCTTCCACTATGTATAGAATCCTTGCATTGTCCTCTCTTTTGGGACTCTCTCTTTTATTTTCTCAATGCCAGCCGATCGAATCCGTAGAACCGGAAACTTTGAAGATCAAAGCGGTGGGAGATTTGGTAATGGGAACCAATTATCCGGAGAATAAACTTCCGTCCGATCCTAAAAACACTTTGTTCTCTCAGGTTGAACCGAGTTTAAGAGGTGCAGATATACTATTTGCGAATTTTGAAAGCACTCTGACTGATTATCCTCATTGTGCTAAAAATATCAATCGCCCTCTTATATTCGCTTTCAGAACTCCTCCATCATATGCAAAAATCCTAAAGGATGTTGGGTTCGATATAGTTTCCATCGCGAACAACCATAGTTTAGATTTTCACCAACAAGGTTTCGAAGATACAGGTAAAAATCTTTCCGAAGCGGGAGTTAGATTCACCGGAAAAAAAGGTGCGATCACATATATGAACGTAAAAGGAATTTCAGTGGCTTGGATCGGATTCAGTCATATGGAAAGCGCTCATAATCATGTGAACCAAATTGAAGAAGGCGTTGCTCTCGTAAAAGAAGCCAAGAAAAAAGCTCAATTGGTTTTTATATCCGTTCATGGCGGAGCGGAAGGTGGACCGGCCTTACACGTAAAAAATGAGCAGGAAAGATTTTACGGAGAATATAGAGGAAACCTAGTCGCACTTTCTCACGCTTTGATCGATGCAGGTGCAGATCTATTCATTGGACATGGTCCTCACTTACCAAGAGCATTCGAATTGTATAAAGGAAAATTGATAGCATATTCTTTAGGGAACTTTTTAGGATATAGAGTATTCTCCACGAAAGGATATGGCGGTTATTCTTTGGTCTTGGAAGCGGACCTCGACAAACAAGGGAATTTTATCAAAGGTAAGATCCATCCATTGCAATTAAGCCAAAATGGGATCCCTGCGCCTGATCCGGATGCTAAGACTACGGAACTGATCCAGTCTTTAACTAAATCTGATTTTCCGGGAAAAGGACCTAAAATCCAGTTAGATGGAAATTTCCACCCTTAGAATAAAAAAGCCGATGCAGGAACAACTCCAGCATCGGCTTTCTATTTAATAAAACGTTAATGTGAATTATTCGGTCTTTCCGGTAGGTTCCAATGCTCCCGCTGGTGCTTTAAAGTTGATCTCATAGATATCGTAACGAGAATCTCTCCAACCGGTCACGTAGGCAACTGAAACTCCTATGAAGTACCTAAGTCCGAATTTAAGAGTGTTAGTAGCGAAGTTCGCGATCTCTTCGTCTGTTACTGAGAATGGGTGTACTTTATTTCTGGTCTCATCCAGATATAATCCTTCCCAAGTCCCTACCATGGTTCCCTTATATTCCAAACTTAGAATACGTCCAGTAACGGAAAAATTTCGTTTTCCTCCGGATTTGCTTTTGCTTACGATCTTATCAGGCAGACCCTTAGGAAGTGATCTTTCTTGGAGTTGTGCTCCGATCACTTCGTAGTCCGAAGATAAAGCGATTGGTTCGAATCTATGGATCCTGTATTGGACCAAAATTTCTTGGTTTAAACTTTTGCTTAAGAAGTTCACCACATCTGCGTTTTCAGGACGAACACTGAATTCGATTTTTTGTTTCGCTGGAACAAAACATTCGTCTTTCATTTCGTCGCAAGCTTCTGAATCGTTTATAGTATAAACTTCTAACAAACCTTCGTAGGATTCAAAGATGACCCCTCTGCTTTCGAATTGGATCAATTTTGCAACAGTCCAACCCTCGGAATAAGTTCCGGCTGCGGATAAGGATGAGGTAGTTAAAAGAAAGATCCCTAATAAAAGAAATCTTAAGGATGAAAATCGTTTCATTCGAGTTCGGTGCTCCCTGTTATGTAGGTAGACCCGAAGGGAATTCCCTTTGGGCCACGAATTCGTGAATCCTTTCCGATTTTTATCTTACATCAAGAAAATATTTCTTTGAGAATTCGAAAATGTAGGAGTTCCTACACACTGGCCTCTCCAAAGTCTCCTTTTTCAGATTGCCCCTCCGACTTGGGTTGGGAACCTGGTCTTGCAAGTAGATCTGAAAAGGGAATCCGGTGAAAACCCGGAACTGTACCCGCAGCTGTAAACGCCTAAACGGTCGGACAAGACCACTGTCGAAAGACGGGAAGGGTCCGAACCTTGGCGTGAGTCAGAAAACCTATCCGAGCTACTTTCAATTCTCTGGCTTTCGGGAGTTAAGGCCTCAATGTATAAAAGACCCAAACGATTCGGTAAGATACTTCATCTAGGGCTCTTTTTATTTTCCTTCCAAATATTTTCCCAAGAATCCCAGAAGACCGAAACTTCCACAGTAAAAGTGGTGGGGAAGACCAGTTCAAATTCTCAACCCGAAAATTTCAGAAAAAACCCAACAGGTTTTCAGACTTCGATCGATTTGGACCAATACAATGCACGTTATACGAACCTTCCGGACGTTTTAGAAAGAGAAGCAGGGGTTAGGATTAGAAGATATGGAGGATTAGGTTCTTATTCTACTCTTTCTCTTCGAGGAACGAACCCGAACCAAACCAGGATCTTTATAGATGGAGTTCCTTTTAATAATGCGCAAGGAGGAGAAGTAAACCTCGCGGATCTTCCCTTCGATAATCTACAAAGTATAGAAGTATATAGAAGTGGTGCTCCTGTCGGCTTTTCCGGTTCAGCGATCGGTGGAAGTGTAAACTTAGTCACAAGAACGGGATCGGGCCCTCCTAAAACTCGTGTTAATATCGGAGCAGGGAGTTTTAATACCGGAAAGGGTAGCATAACGCATACAGGAACTTATGGCGGGATCGGGACTAGCGTGTTCTTGTTGGGAGAAAAATCGGACCAAAACTTTTCCTATCTAAATAATCACGGGACCGTGCTTGTCAATCCACTGGACGACACGATTGACAAAAGAAGAAATGCGGAGTACGAAAGGACTTCCGGTATGATCGGACTTAGCGGGGATATCGGAGCTACCAAGATCAAATTTTGGAATGATCTCAATTATAGATTTCACGGGATTCCTGGACCTGCAAGTAACCAAACCCAGCAAGTCCATCGTAGATATCTTAGAAATACATCCTCTTTGGGAACGGATACAAAGGGTTTATTCGATGGGTTATTAAGATTAGAAACTCGGACTTTTACTTCATTTACGAACGACGATCTATTCGATCCAAAATCTGAATTTTCAAAAGGAACTCCTAACTCGACTGCGCATATGGGACAGTCCGGGTTCCAGGTCACTCCTACTTTCTATTTATTAGAATATTATCAAATTTTGAAATTCCATGCAGGGGTAGAAAGAGAAACATTTGAAAGATCCAGAAGTACTCCTCAAAATATAGATCTTAAATACGAACCCGGAAAAACAAGGACCTACACAACTTTTCAAGTAGAGGACGAATTCCGGTTTTTGGACGGAAAGTTAGTTCTGACTCCTGGAGTTTCCTGGGACTCTTACAGGGATAAATTCCAATCCGACGAACCTTGGTATAGAAAACAAGACCCGTTCGCTTCTGCAGTAAAAACCACCGAGTTTTCGAATCCTAAAACAGGACTTCTCTGGAGATTTTGGGAAAAAGAAAATTATTCTTTGGAATTCAAATCCAATATCGCAAGGCAATACAGGATCCCAAGTTTCCTAGAATTATTCGGAGAAGTCGGAACGATCATCGCGAACGATTCTCTTAAACCTGAAAGAAGTGAGAATGGGGACGCAGGTATTACAGGAAGATATAAAAACGGAGAGCTTAAATCTAATATTACAATTTCCTATTTTAGGAAAAGGATCAAGGATATGATCCTATTCATTTCGAATTCTCAATTCACTTTGAGACCAGAAAATGTGGACTCTGCACGAATTGATGGCGCGGAAGTTTCCCATAAAACCGAATACAAAGGCTGGAAATTTCTATTAGAATATACTTATCAGGAAGCGATTAACACTTCTCCTGCACCTTATTTGAACGGTAAATATCTTCCTCTTCGACCAAAACATGAGATCTCAGGAACGATCGCATACAGAGGAAAAACCTGGGAACTTGGGTTTGAAGGTGTATATGTGGGAGCTGTCTTCAAGGATAGGACAAACGAATATGTAAATTACCAACCTGCACGTCAGATTTGGAACGCATATCTTACACTTGTACTATATACTTCTCCTGAAGAAGAAGATCCTAGTAAAAAAGGAGAAAAGACTCCCAGAGAACTGCTCTTAAGCATAGATCTTAGGAATATGGGAGATAAGAGAGTGGAGGATATTGTAGGATATCCTTTGCCGGGAAGAAATTGGTTTATCACCTTGAGTGGGAGGTTTTAAGTGAGATTCGAAACACGTATCATTCTTCCTTTCTTCATTATCTTCTTTTCCTTCTGCGGTGATATTGAAAGACCACCTTTATACACTCTATTCTTAACTCCAAATCTTCCGAATAATATCGGAGTTGTTACTACTGATTTTGCGAGTGGAGGAAGGTTTAAGGTCTTAAATCCGGAGCTTCTTCTTTCTTATCCCGGATTGACACCTATTCATTCCGATGCTGTTGCCAGATTCGGAAATGATAGAGTGTATATTCTAAATCGTTTAAATAGGGATAGTATCCAAGTTTTGGATCCGGATTTCGGTTTCCAAACAGTGGCGGAATGGTCCATGGGGGCCGGGACAAATCCTACGGACATTGCGATTGTAGGCCAAAACAAGGCATATGTATCACTTTATGGATCTAGAATATTAAGGATTATTCATCCTTTAACTGGAGCGAATTTAGGACAGATCGATTTAGGTGGATATTCTGAACCAAGCGCAATTCCTGATAATCTACCTGAAATGTCCGGAATGCAGATTGTAGGTACCAGTCTTTTTGTAGTATTACAAAGATTGGATCGAAATGATCCGAGCGGATATTTTCCTCCGGGGGCTTGGGGATCGCTTCTGTTGGAGATAGATACTGTAACAGATTCTATTATTTCTACTTATACATTTCCGGTGCCGAATCCTGTGGGCAAACCGCAGATGTTGGAACTTTTCGGAGAGACTCATTTGGTCTTTGCCGCAGCAAATAGAATGGGTTTTTTAAGCCAGATTGACGGTGGGGTAGTGGCATTTCGTCTTTCCACCCGGACTTTTCGCTCGGGCTTTTTATTTCCGGAAACTGCTGCGGGCGGGGATATACTTGGAGTACAGATCAAAGACGAACAATTGGGTTATGCAAGCGTTCTGGATGCTTCTTTCAATAAAACATTACAAGTATTTAATCCAAGCACAGGTCAGAAACTGGCAAGTTTACTTTTTATCCCTTCTTCTTATGATGCGAGTTTGACCACAATCCTGCTTGCGGACGACGAGATACTTTACGTTTCTAATACTCAATTCACTCAGCCTGGCGTTACGATGTTCGATACGAGAGACAATCGACTTTTAACTCCTGCACCGATCTCCGTGGACCTCCAACCTTTCGACTTGATACAGCTCAAAGAATAATTCCAATAGAATTCTTTACGTAAGGTCGAAACCGGATTGACAAAGCCTTAAAAGAATGGATGATCCTTCGTTGTTTTTCGGAGGCCTAACATTTGAGTTCCGATATGTTCCAAATGATCGCTACCGGTCATAAAGCCCAAGTTATCTATTCATTGAGAGAAAATCCGGATCTTGCTTCTAAACAAAATCCGGAAGGGATCACTCCTGTACTATTCGCTCTCTATTACGGCAAAGAGGAGATAGTAAATTCATATCTTACCTTAGGAATTCCGCTCAATCTATTCGAAGCGGCCGCTTTGGGAGACTCAGATCGTGTTAAAGAACTCGTAGATTCCAATCCAAATATCGTTCATTCTTATAGTCCTGACGGTTGGACCCCTTTACATCTCGCTTCTCACTTCGGAAGACTTTCTATTATCCAATATTTGTTGGAGAAGGGAGCGGACATAAACGCTAAATCCAAAAGTAAATTATCGATCGGTAATACTGCATTACATTCTGCTGTTGCTTCTTGGAGAGCGGATGCCGTTGCATTACTTTTGGAAAATGGTGCGGATCCTAATTTTACGCAAGATGGCGGCTTTTCTCCGCTCCATATCGCAGCCTCAAGACAAGGAAATGAACAGATTGTTTCTTTACTATTGGACAAAGGTGCAGATCCGGAACTAAAAACAGAGGACGGTAAAACTGCTAGAGAGATCGCAGCAGAAAGAGGAATTGCGTTTAGTGCTTAGATTTTAGAGAGTTCCGCCGGCCGGTCTGAATATTATATTTTTCTAAATATTGCAAATAAGACTGTGATTTGTATTCCTAAAAGTAAATAAGTCCAATTCCAACCGTTTTCATTCGTTCGTTCTAATCTTTCTGTTTCTAATTCGATTTTTAGTTTTTCAATTTCTAAGCGTAGAACGTTCATACTAATCGTTAGATCTTCTATGCTTTTATTGGATGCACTTTGTGAGATAGAATTGTTTCTAAATGACGCAAGCGATCTTTTATACTGACGAGGAGCCTCATTCAACTCTGAAAGCTCCTTTCGGATACTTTCATTCAGAGGCCATTTTTCGTAGGCCTTTTCAAAATATTCTTTTGCTTTTAAGAAATCTCCTTTTTTCTTTTCTTCTTTGCCGATTCCGATCCACGCCCGGGTTAGTATAAATTCTGCCTTAGAGTTGGAGGGATCCGATTCTAAAATGGAATTAGCTAATAGCTCAGCTTCTTCAAATTGTTCGGATTCCAATAGAATGTTTCCTTCTTGAATCCATCTATCTTCTAACGAATCTTCTTCTGAAAGTAAAAATAAAGGAGAGAGTAGAAGAATACAAAATGCGAATATTCTAAAAACTGCAGATTCCGAAAACAGTAATCTCATCTGTCGATCCGAACCGCTTTATGAGCATATCTTCTTCTAGGCATAGGCAAAGTGTGAGTTACCCAAGCAGAACCCAATGGATTTCCGGAATCTAAAAAGTACACAGTATCTTCAGGAATATTAATGGAAGAAGCTCCGCCGAAAGAGAAAATTTTACGAGTCTCATAAGAAGTTTGGGCTGCAGGAAAATAAAGAGAAGCAGGAAGACTCGGGCCTAGAGAAAAGGAGCCAGAACCTAATTGGTAAAACTCAGTTCGATTTGTTGGAATAATAGAAGTCGCTGGTTGGAAAACATTTCCTGAACCTGTTGAACCTCCTACAACTGCGAAGTAAACTCCGTCTGCGGGAAAAAGATCTTGGGAAGAAGGTAAAATACAAACTCCTCCTCCCCCATGTTTGGATTCTCCCAAACTAGGCTCGCTGAAAGAAGTAGTGGTATTTGCAGAAGCAGCAAAACCATCGGTGCTTGAGTTTGCGCTTCCGCTGTTGTAAGTCCTACCACCAGTATAAAAAATGACACCATTGATCGCGCAACCTGACATATCCACTCTGCTGAATATCGTAGATGCGGAAGAAAAAGAGATCCATTGACCGTTTGTTCCAAGCTCCGGATAGAACTTTAGAATTGTATTAAATACCGGGCCATTTGTCATATCCGTAGAATTAGATCCGGAGAGAATATAGATCTCATCTCCAACGGAACCTGCCACCGCTCCGATAGAACCGGAAGGCAAAGAAGCCTTTGTTTCCCATAGATCCGCATAAGGATCATACACTTCTATCTTGGAAGAAGAAACATAAGTTCCGGATACATTCTCCATTCCTCCGATCACATATATTTTATTTTTATGATGAACGATAGAGGCAAATGCCCGAGGAGTTGGAACATATGTAATGGAAGAATACCAAATATCCGTCACGGGATCGAATAGATCCACTTCTCTGATCGGAAGTCCGTCATTCCCGATTCCTCCTAAGATCCAAATCCCTCTTGTTTTTGGAGGATCATTCGAGATCCAAGTGGTAAATTCTAAAATACTACCTTCTTCTAACTTTTGTGATCCACAGGTTAAAATCACTTTGTAAGATGTATTTGGACTTAAGTTTTTCCATTCTGAAAAATGAGTTTTTGAAGAGTGGACGTTAGGAAAGATCCCATCGTTCGTATACATCGTACCTTTTGAGGCTTTCGAGCAATTCCAAGAAAAAACTGCGGAATTCGGACTTAATTTAGCTACAAATGCAAATTCCGCCCTGGCAGATTCTTCTCCTAAAATTTCAGAGAGGCCGGAAGCTGTGCAGAGACAAAAATGTAAGGTTAGAAAGAAAATTATAAAAACAGAATATATTCTTCTCATATAGAAAACCCCCAAGAGAACTTAAATCCGGATCTGCAAAAATTAGAACCTTCTTCTATGCTACATTGAGAACGGATACCTATTCGGATGGAAGATCCGGATTCAATCTGCCAATTCCAGCCGAATTCAAAAATTAGATCCGGATTGATCGCAGATGTTTTTTCGTCTCCGGACCGGGCTGTATTGCTGAAACCGGATCCGAGCAGCCAATAAGGAGAAGATATTCCGTAATATTTTCCAAAATACGCAGATTGGCTCCATACACTTAGGTTTCCGTTTTTACCCTTTCCGATAGATGCCTCGGAAGAGAGCCCATAGAACCAAAACTTAGAGTTTGCATCTCTTTCTAAAAATGCACCTCCTCCATATGTGAGGGGAAACGCCTGCGCCCATACACCCAAGGAATAATATCCGGAACCGAAAAATCCGATCCTCCATTCTCTTTGTTTAGAAGTTTCTAATATGTATTTCTCCGGGAGTATAGGGGACTCGGAAGAGATTTCCTCAAAATTTTGAGATGGAATTTTACTTTTCTCTAATTCAACAAAACCAAGTTCCGTTTTTAAGATAAGTTTGTTCTCCTTCTTTTCGATCAAGATACCTTTAAGCTGGGTTCCGTCGGTTAGTTTGAATTCCGAATATCGATATGAAGAATCAGGTCCCTTCTTTCTGGGATCTATTCGTTGGAGTTCCAACCTGGGGATTTTGTATTTTTTATCCTTCCAGGAAAGAAGAATGTATTCCGCTTCTTCCGAGACTTCTTCCGCGATAAAAGCATCTCCATTCTTGAATAATATTTCTGAGGAGAAAAGATAATAAGGGAAGAAGAAGATCCCGTAAAAAACGAATATAAACTTTTTAAACATAAATAGATTTCAAATGAGGAAGGTCGAAATAGAGATTAGGACCGAGCCTTATATGGATGGGATGTGACTTCTTAGAGTAAAAAGAAAGAAAATTATTTTGAATTCGATTAAAATATCCCAATTTAGTATATTTTAAATATTGTATGTTCCTTTGGTGATCTTTTATTTTTCTTTAAATGATAGAATTCTTGCGGAATCTGGATTCCGGATTCCAAAATATACAAATAACGTGAATCCAAATTCAGGATATTTGAAAAAAGAATGTGAATATTGTGACTTTAATATCCTAAAATGGGATATTTATGTTTGACATTGGAAATTTTAAACGTGTAAGTGCTCTTAGATATAAAAATCACCTTTAGGTGAATCGCTCACAGCTCGGCTAATTCCTTCCGGAAAAAAATCCGGAAAATTTACAGAAGGATTTGGCAAGCTAATGTTTAAGACCGGAAGATATTATGTAATTCTTATATTTTGTAGTGCAATCCTGCTTTTAGCCTGGAATCCCCTGCGCCCGATTTACTCCTTCTTCTCCACATTCTTCGGATTAGAGACCGAGATCCCTCTTCCATTTCCGGACGTTAGCGTAAATTCTTACGGTAAACCGGGGTTTTCACTTTCTATCCAAGTTCCTCCAGGAACCGGCGATATAGTTCCTGCGATCAATATACAATATTCCGGTTCGGGTTCAGGGATCTTAGGGAAAGGTTGGTCCTTGGGTGGATTTCCTCAGATCTCAAAGAATCCAAACTTGGGAGTTCATTTTGTATCTTCTGATGGATACACATCTTCTCAATTTGGTGAGATGATTTTCGATACAAATGGGAATTATAAGTTCAAGTTTGAAAGTTTTTCCAAAGCTGAATTCGATGGTTCCGTTTGGAAGGTCCGAGATAAAAACGGGATTATTTATGAATACGGCAAAAATTTTTCCGGAGGTTCAAATTCCAGATTAGATAGCGATGGAGTGCCTATCGCATTTTATTTGGATAAGGTAAGGGATAGATTCGGAAATGGTTATGATATTGTATACGATCCTGAAAATTTACAATCTGCAGATGTTTTACCAAAAGAGATCATATATGCCAGAGGAAATGCCAGGATACTTTTTATCTATGAGGATCACTCTGAAAGATTCGGAGAGAAAATTTTCTCTCTGACCAAATCACTTTCTCGCAAGAAAAGATTAGAAAAAGTTGAAGTATATGCAAAAGATCCTTCAGGTTCGGAAAATTTAAGCGAAGTCTACGAATTTGATTATGATATTGTAGGTGGAGAGACGTTTCTTTCTTCTTTTCATCGCAAAAATTATAAACCAATCGTTTTTTCTTATTCGAGTCGGTCCAATCAGGCCCAATATGTCCAATCTTCCGGAAAAACATTCCAAAATTCTTATAGAGCTTCCGATCCGAGTGTAAAGTCCGCCTGCGAGACTACTGCTGCATTCTGCGCCTGTACTGCAGACTGGGGTTGTATAGTTGCAAGTAAATACAGCGCTCCTTCTCTTTGCCAGATTGGAATAGAGAATTATCAGGATATTTGCACAAACGGAGTGGAAATGTCTTTTGCAGTTCCTGCGGATGTTGATGGAGACGGAAGTCCTGAAATGGTCCGCGTTTTGGGAAATATGGACAGCCAAAGATTTTCTGTTTCTAAGCTTTCTTCTTGGGATACTGAAAACTTAGATCCGATCTCAGTGAGCGGAGAGCCGAAAGGAAATCCGATCGGAGTCACCACTGAGGGAAGGATTTTTCCCGGAGATTTTAACGGAGATGGTAAAACGGATTTCTTAGTTCTGAAATCGAACGGTGCCAAGGGTATCGTGTATTACGGTCCGGATCTAAGCTCGGTAGAATATTCCGAACTGATTGCAGAAAATTTACAACAAAGCAAACCATCGCATTTTTTGGCGGACGTGAATGGTGATGGTAAGACTGATTTTTTACAGGCAAAAACTTCCACCAAAATCCAAATATATCTTTCTACAGGTTCGGGTTTCCAAAAATCACAATTATTGAATATTACAGATCCAGGAAGTTCTTTCCAAGGACTTGTGGACATGGATAAAAACGGGATCCCTGATTTGTTAAGGATCAGCGGGACCTCCGATCCAAGATTGATCTTAACATTCTACGATTTTAAGAATGGAAATTTGATCGAATTGGAGGAAACCGAAATTTCCAGATCATCTTTCGGAAATGATGGAGACCAATTCATTTCAGATCTAAATGGAGATGGTTATCCTGATTTTGCATTTTTTTCAGGAGCTACAAGCCAAGGAATCATTCATTATTATCCATTTGATGGAAGAAAGTTTAGAACGAATGGAGGCGCTGCATTTCAAACGGTAAGTGTGAATGGTGCTTTTCCTTCCAAACAAAAACAAAACTCCTCCTCTTCCAGCCAGGTATATGTTGAAATTGATCTTACCGGGGATGGGATCAGAGATAAGGTTACTTATAATTATTCTGATCTTTCAAATCCGTATTTTACGATAGAGGTTTACGATACTTCCGCTTCCGATTATCTTCCCGGTTTTTCTTTGTATTGGAATCAGGATTTTACGCAGGATTTGAACGGAGACGGAGTTCCTGATATTCTCAGAGCAAACGTGAGCACCACGGAAGAACCTGACAATGAGGATTCGGATTCTCTTCCTCAAACCGTAACTATTCGGAATTTTTCTGTAAACATTACAAATATTACATATTATGAAATTTCCATAGATCTGAAAGATTATCTTCCTTCTACAAACATCTCCGGAAGTTCCTCGGATAATGCCTATTTTAATTGGAGGAATAGAAAAGAATTCATCGATCTAAATGGCGACGGAAGATCCGACTTTGTTCGATATGATTCTTCAGAATCTAAGTTGATTGTCTCATATTCTAAAACGGACTCCGATGGAAATCTGTTTTATTCCGCTGACGGGGACGAATCCTGGGTGACTGGAGGATATCTTTTACCCTTGGATATCAATGAGGATGGTAAGCCTGAGCTGTTAGGGTTGAATGGAGATAAAAGACCTCTGCAGTATTCAGTGGCTTCCAGTATTCCATTTGTGAATACAGTCGGCTATCGTCAGTTTCCTTACGAGTCCAATTTAGAATTACATCTTTTGAGATTTCGTTCCGAAGTTCCTGCAGGGATTTTGACTAAGATCGAAAACGGTTCTTATGTTTCCGACGGAAATGTAAGTGTCCAGTTGGAATATTCTCTTTCTAAAGATCACCCGACTGCAAATGGTCTGAGTTTATATGATCCAAGTCATCCTGAAATTTTTCCTTTAGTATTTCCTGATTTTCTCACAGTTAAACTCTCTCAGAAGGCAGGTTCCTCGGTCTTTGGGGAAAATTCGTATAAGTATTTCTACTCTAGATTTTATAGAGGTGGGTTTAGAAATTCCGGATATTTGGGGTTCCAGAAGATAGAGGAGAAAAATACGATCTCCAGCTCTATTACGGAAACGAAATATGATTCTTCTTTTTTAGAGTCTGTTGGAATTCCTACAGCTCAAGTAAGATCAAGAAATGGGATCAAACTTTCGGAATCTTGCAAGAACTTCCAAAAATCTTTCTCCTCGAACGGTGGAATACAGATCTTAGAAACGGATAGTTTAGAGAATGTATATCGTGGAGGACAATTGTTTCAATCTTCTACAGTAACTAAAACTTATGATAGTTACGGGAATATTGTCCAAAAAGATACGAGTATCAATGGTGCCACGGCCAGTGAAAATGTCTCCTATCTGAATGATTGGAATGAGGGTGTACTCGGAAAACCTATAGATATTCAAGTTTTGAAGAATGGAGAGTTAGTCTCACATAGAGTAATAGAATATTCTAATTTTCAAATATCTGCGGTGAAGGAAGAGATGAACCCCGGCGTTTGGAAAACTGAGGCAATTCAGTCTTACGACTCATATGGGAATCCGAGCCTTGTAAAAGAGTCTAACGGCAATTTGATCACTATAGAATATGATAATATTCTACATAAATTTCCCCTTAAGATGACCAATGGATTGGGTCAGGTCGCCTTAAAATCCTACGATCTTTCGAACGGTTTAGAATTATCCAGCACTGACGAAAACGGGGGAATTTCCAGAACGGAATACGATTCTCAAGGAAGGCCGTCAAAAAGTTATCTACCGGGGGAAAGCGACTGGTCCGAAAAAATCGAATATGAAAACACCGGGGACCTAGAGAATCAGCTTGTCCGAAAAATCTTCCGCAGAAGTAATGGAGAGACTTGGCAGGAAGATTTGAGTAATAATATTACCAAAGTCTCTAAAAGAAGAAGTAGCCTGGTAAACGGAACCGTTCTGGTCGAGGAGACTCGTCGGAATTTGGAAGGCCAGGTAATCAGAAAAATCGACCCATACCTGGAAGGATCCAATCCTTTTTCCTGGACGGATTATACATATGATCAGGAAGGGAACCAAACTAAAAGTGAAAGAAACGATGGCACTGTAATCGAATCTGAAACTACAGGTTTGATCTCCAAAACCAGGGAACTTCTTAACGGAAATCTAATTAAGGAAACCGTTGAAGAGAAAAATACACTCGGTCAGGTAATTTCTTCTACGCAGCAAGGAAAGACCACACATTATTCATATGATACCGCAGGAAGGATTTCTGAGATTATAGATCCTGAAAGTGGGACCACATCGATAGAGACGGACTTTGGGGGAAGAAAGACCAAGGTTATCAATCCTGATTCAGGCAAGATAGAATATGAATACGATCCTAATTCAGGAAAATTATCTAAGCAGAAATATCAAAACGGTTCTAATATCCAATACATTTACGATAGCTTAGGCAGAGTTTCTCAGGTCAAAGGAGATTCTCCCGAAACCGGGCCGATATATTATACATATGAATATGATGATCCTGAAAAAGAGAACGGGATCGGAAGATTGACCAAGGTTACGGATCCGCTCGGAACTACGGAGTTTGGATATGATCTAAAGGGGAACCAGAACCTAATCGTAAAAAAATTACCGGAGGAAGATCTAGAGTTTGTAATCCGTAAAAAATATAATCAACAAAACCAGATAGAAGAGACTATCTATCCCGATGGAAGTATCGCAAAAAATTTATATTCCGAAGCGGGATTTCTTTCCGGGATCACTTTAACTCCCGGGGACGGAAGCGGTTCTGATTTTCCTATTGTTCAATACCAAGGCCCTATCTTAGAGGATGGAGAGCTTAAGATCCAAAGACAATTGGGGAACGGTGTTAGAACGGACATATATTATGATTTAATAAAGCGTAGGCCTAGTCGGTTTGTTTCGGTTAAAGATACTGAAATTTACCAAAGTATCGAATATAATTACGATCAGTTCGGAAATTATCTTTCTATTTTGGATAAAAAGAACCCGGTTAGAACTCAAAATTTTCAATACGATTCAGTCAATAGGTTAGTGTCAGCTTCCGGAGTTTACGGGACTGAAGAATATACATATTCAGATTCCGGAAAATTACTTCAAAAAGGAAATTTATTCTATTCTTATGAAAATCCTTCTCATAAGAATGCGGTCACAAAGGTAACGGGGCAAAATAATTCTTATCAATATTCGTATGATGGTTCCGGGAATATCATCTCCAGGAACGGAGAAAGTTTTCATTACAATCCTTTCCAGAAATTAAAAGAGATCCAAACTGAAGACCAGGATAGCATTCGATTCGATTACGATTTTTCAGGAACCAGGATCCGAAAAACTAGATCCAGCGATTCTAGTAAGATAATCAGCTTAGGAGGATTGTATGAGGTTTCGATCTCTCCCGGAAAATCAACTCAACATACATTATACTTCCGAGGAAACTCAGGAGATCTGGTGGCACAATGGACCAGAACGGATGCTGTACTTGTAAGTTACCAAGGAGAAAGTATTTCTTCCGGAATATACGGATTAGAAACTACTTGGAAGACATTAGCCTGGGTGGCAAAAGATAATTCTATCCGAGGAATTAAATATCTATTCTTAGTTCCCGGAACTAATTTAGGATTTTTGTATATAACGATCCTATTAGGGTTAGGATTCGGACTTCTTTCTTTTAAAGAAGGACTTTGGAGATCTGTATTAAAGTTCACTTCTCCTGTATTGATCGTTTCTTTTTCAAACTGTTCCGTTCTAATGCCTGGCGGTAATGGAAATCCGCCTTGGTTAGTCCCTCCTCAATTCGATTCAAATACTCCGAATGTGAGTAGTCCTTACGAACCCGGAGGATCTGGCTCTGGAGCAGGACTTCCTGTAGGTGGTTTCTTATTCCTTCATCCTGATCATTTAGGTTCCATCACGATGGCAACGGACGGAAATGGAAACCGGATTGCCGGCGGAGATCAGGGAGGAGCATCACATATTTCTTATAAACCATATGGAGAGATCCAAAGAAACGATTCCTCCGGACCGGACGTGTTCCGTTATAAATACAACGGACAAGAAGAAGATAAAGAAACAGGTCTCTATTATTTCAAAGCAAGATATTACGATCCTCTTATCGGGAGATTTTTGCAGGCAGACTCGGTCATGGATACAACAAGACCAATGGGAATGGACCTGTACATGTATACCGAAGGAAATCCTATCAGATACACGGATCCAAGCGGTAACAGTATCTTGAGTAGTTTCTTGGAAAGGAACGGACTCGGATTCTTGAACTTTAATCTTTCCTTAAGTACATTCTTCAGTAATGCACTTTACGTAAGTTCTCAGCGTTGGAGCGATGCGGGTGCAGGTATTGCCATGGCATTGAACCCGATGGGAGTAATCGGAACTGCTTTGGGAGCGGGGGCTGTGGCTTCTATGGGTGTGGCAACTGCAGCTGCTACCGGGCTTGCATTGGCGTTAGGAGCAGGGATGGGGGCAAGTGCCGTAGCTACGATCCTCGCAATGAATTCAGTAGGTTTAATGGGATTAGGTTTAGGTGCCTCCTCTATAGGATCGATTTCTGCAACTACTTTGGCAGGAGCTACTATCGGAGCGGCAGCTTTGGCCGGTGCAGCTGCAGTTACATTAGGATTTACTGTTGCAACTGTGGCTGCTGCTACAGGGATTGCAGCTGCTTCTTTGGTTTCAGCTTCGGCAGCCTCCGCTGCAGGAGCCGCAGTGCTTGTCGCTCTTGGAGCATTGGCGGTCGCGTCCGTTTTGGTAATTACAGCCCTTGCCGTTGCAGTCGGAACTGCTCTACTTGTGAGTGCTATTATCCCTATTCTTGCATCCACAGGGCTTGGGGTTGGATTAGGGCTCGCAGGTGCTACACTATCTCCTTTCACTCTACAAGGATATATAGCAGGTGGATATTCTAAATCAAGTTTTAATAATATACATTGGGATGAGAAGAATGCTCGGATCGCTGCTTGTTATTCCGTAGCTGGACAGGTAGCTGCGGTTGGCGCATTTGCGGGTTACGCAGGATTACCTGCTCTGGGAATACCTGCTATTTCTCAAGTTCTCAGTGCAGATGCATTGTATTGGATCGGTATGGCAGGCACAACCAAAAGTGCAATCACCGGGGACTGGAGAAGTATCGTATTAGATACGATTTCCTATTACACGGGAATAAAATATTTAAGTACAATCTATACAGCCGGTGGAGCTATTCATGGGGCTTGCGGGGGAAGTCTCTAATGGGTAGTTTAGGTTTTCATTATGAACGAATGCTCATTCGCTTCCTAATTATATGGAGTTTTGCAAGTGGCTCGTTCTGCGGTCCGATTGGTCCAAATTATAATTATTGGGATATAGAAAGTTTTGATAGCACTTACTTGAGATTTAATTTTCCAGATCTTGGACCTGAATCTCAATATTTTCCACCCGGTCTCTTTGTTTCGGAAAGAGATAAAAAGACTTATTATCTTACGATTTTTTTAGAGAACGATTGGTTGCCAAACCGTAGTTTACAACCTGAAGAATGGTATTGGAAAAAGTTTTATTCAAATTGGGAAAGTTTACCTCCTATTGTTAAATCTGATCCTAGATTCAATTATATTTCAGGTTGTGAATATTACATACCTGTTCCTGTTGGAAAGTATAACTATTCAATATTTAGCTATAATCGCAATCGTTCGAATATTGGCAGCGGGAGTATGACGAAATTTGTCGAGCTGCAACCTGGTCAATCCGCTCGCATTCATTTTAGAAATCCTGAAACTTTAACGGAAGAAAAAATCGATCCTAATAAGTACATAAAATATACCAAGGGAGATCGAATTTTATTCTCTATAGAGTCTTCTCCTTTGCAGATGGATAAGCCAGGTTGCGAGTTTGTAAAATAAATCAAAAACAATAAACTTAAATCAACAAAGGTAAATGAAAACAATGAAACGAATCTGTATGACAATGCTGATTATTCTTTCTATCGCGAACTGTGTCGCAGTAGATACATTAGGATTAACTGATGCTTATAAGGGAGACGTTGCTAAGAATAAATTGTTAGCCGCAGCAAAAATTGGAGACTATTTGACAGCAAACGCTTATTTTACTGATCAAGGTTATACAGGATCGCAGTTGGATTCTTTTGTGGCTACACAAGTTATATTGGCTTCCTTTATAGACGAGGCAGTCTTTAATTTAGATGAATCCAAATATTATAAAAAGAAGGACGTAGACAATTGCGCTCAAGTGATCCAATTTTTAGGAGTTGCATTGGATTATGATTCTTTTACTACATACATGACCAATCGAACTTGCCGTTTAAGCCCGAACGATATGTTTCTCGATAAGAATATTGGCAAAAGTTCGAATAGCGGGAGTTGAACGGCTTAACCTCCCTGCAACTCCCTATCTTCCTGGATTACCCTCGAAACATTAGTAATCCCTCCTTGGAAAAGAAGGCCTAGATAATCGGATAATTTTCTGAGATTGTAGCCGTCTTCTTTTGCCAAAAGTACCATTGCTTCGAAGCCGGCTGCCACCATCATTACTGAAGTGATCCGGATTGGGTGCGCTGGAAAACCTCCTAACTCCACCATTCTTTTCAAGTCGCTATCCAATTCTTCCAAGATGTAAGTCATGGAACCGCCTTGGAAAAGATAACCTCGAATGATATCCCTGTTCCTGGTCAATAGATCCAAGTGAATTCTATCTTGCATCATCACATGAAAGACCGCAAAGTAAGCGTCACTTAAGAAAGCCAAAGGAGTTTCCGCTTTCGCTCTGGCTTCTCTAATCCCTTTTCTGATACCTTCCGCTAATTCATCCGCAATATCCTGCATTACGGATTCTTTATCTTTATAATAATTATAGAATGTGCCTTGAGCGAGACCACTTTCTCGGATAATTTCCCTTGTGGAGCATGCTTCGAATCCGATCGTCGCGAAAACCCTTCTGGCTGCGTTTAAGATCGCGTTCCTATTTTTTGTTTTATTGTCCTGTCTTCTGGACCCGGAAGTTTCTAATTTCATTTTTAATAACGAATCGATTTTAGTTTATGAATTTTTTTTAATACTGTTTTGGCTGCGTAATATCCGCACATCCCGTGCACTCCTCCTCCTGGAGGAGTGGAAGCGGAACAAATATATATATGAGGATTTGGAGTGGTGTACGGATCCATTTTTGCGATCGGTCTAAAAAAAGCTTGGGGAAGATCTGCCGCTCCTCCGGTAATCGCTCCACCCACATAGTTTAAATTATAAGAATGAAATTCCTTTGTATTCATAGAATGTCTGGCTAATATCCGTTCCTTGAATCCGGGTGCGAATCTTTCGATCTGGTTTTCTAAAATTCCAGTCATATCTTTTGTTGAGCCGGAAGGCACGTGGCAATACGCATATCCAGTATGTTTTCCTTTCGGTGCTCTCGTAGGATCAAACTGGCTTTGTTGAACTACCAACATATAAGGACGATCCGGATGTTTCCCCGCCCAGACTTCTGACTCAGCTTTTGCGATCTCGGAAAGTTTTCCGCCTACATGAACCGTGGATGCTTCCAGGCAGCGAGGGTCCTTCCAAGGAATTGGTCCATCCAATGCCCAGTCCATCTTGAATACTCCGGGACCGTATTTGTAAGAAGAGATCCTGTTAATATAAGAAGAAGATAATATATCTCCTGCAACTGATCCTAATTGGTCCGGGCTTGTGTCAAAAAGAATTGCCTTTGCCTTAGGAAGTTGCGATAGACTGGAAACTTTATAGTTTGTTTGGAACTTCACTCCGAACCCTTTTAGGTAAGATTCCAAAGATTTTGCGATCATTGCGGAACCGCCTTCTACTACTGGCCAAGAACGAACATGTCCAGTCAAAGAAAACAAAAGTCCGAGTGCTCCGCTTAAGAACTTCTCCAGAGGAAAAATAGAATGTCCGGCACAGCCTGCAAATAACGCCTTTGCTCTTTCTTCTTTAAACCAAGAATTTGCGATCGATTTTGCGGATCGGAGACCTAATAATCCGAATCTCGCCAATAAAAAGGGATGTTTTGGTATACCAAGAGGAGCTAACGCGTCAGACAAAAGTCCTTCCGGATTTTTTAGAAATGGAGAGATCAGTTTTATGTAAGACTTTTTATCCGAGCCTAAATTCTCCGCGGTTTCTTCTAAAGAAAGTTTTAAAAGAACTGCGGATTCTCCGTCCAAGGGGTGGGCCACGGAAGCTTCCGGTTCTATCCATTTGAGTCCATGTTTTTCCAAAGGAAGTGTTTTTAGATAAGGGGATAAAATTCCCATAGGATGTGCGGCGGAACAAACGTCATGATGAAAACCAGGTAAGGTTAACTCTTTAGTTCGTAAACCGCCTCCTATCGTATCCGAAGCTTCCAGTACTAAAACTGAAAGTCCGGACCCCGCCAGAACGGAGGCGGCAGCCAATCCGTTCGGGCCGGATCCTATGATACAAATATCATATTCTTCGGAGCTGAAATCCATTATTTAGTCGGCCAAGGTTGGAGTTCCTTCAAATCGGCAACTTCAATCTTTCCATCTTCTATCAGACCTTTTTCTGCGTCGTGGATCCTATAGTTAATAGTAGATTTTCCTAATGGTTGTCCTTCTATGAAGATACAACGTAGCTCTTCATCCTTGAATCCACATTGAGCTTGTACGGATCTAAGCAGTTGTTCGCTATGAAGGTGACCTTCTCCGAAGTTCCAGCCTACTACCATTCCTGCGATCAGTTCACCTTCTACCCATTCGTACTTTTCAAAATTCTTAACTGCCTTTGGCACTAATTTTTGGAATGCCTTTCCGTGCAAGTGCATGAGTCTGAATGCCATTACTTTACTCACTAATCCTACGGATACTTTTCTTTCGTAGAACATATCCAACTGGTCGTATAGCCATCCGGAGGTTTTGGTTAGCTTCTCTAATTTTTTATAACTATCATCCTTGAACATCCACACACTAACCGCCCAATTTCCTGCGTAATAACGCATTGCGAGTAGGAAGGAGATCCAATCCGGTCTGATATTCCCGATCAAAGGAAGAGAGAAAGAGAACACGAATAAGAACGCTGCCACAGGTGCGGAGTCTAATTGGAAAGGAGTAATGGTTGGATTTGCTCTAAACAAAAAGAAGCCCGAGTAAACTACTAAGAAGTTCCATTCGATCGGAACTCCCATCGGGAAGTTACTAGTGATATAAGTATGTAGGAATACCATCATCGTTAATCCAACGATCAGGACAGTTTGAGAACCAGTCATGATCGCGGTAAATAGAACGATAGGAGTTCCTAACTCTAAAACGATCCCCATGTACGCTTTTGCAACAGCGGTAGAAGAAGGACGAAGATCTTCCGGATAATTTTTGTACATAGCCTTTCTGAACCAAGAGAAAGGAGTGAATGGACTATTACTTGCCATTACACAAACTACACTCGGAAAATGTGCATTAAGTTTGGAGAACCCCGCAAATAACCAGATCGAAAGTTGGACAATCATCGCACCTGCGATCCAGTTCTGAGCGAATGCAAATACAACTATCGTTACCCAGTAATGTTCCGCCCTTGCTGCAAGAAAAACAGTTTTATCTAATATACCTGCAATGACTAAGCTAATGATGATAGGTAAAAATTGTTCGAAACCTGGAGCAGGATGTATCAAACATAGAATAGAATAAACCAAAACTGAAGCGTAAGCTACGATCTCCAGAATTCCTCTAGTTCTTCCTCCAATGATAGGAGCGCCTTCGAATAAAGGCATTTTGGTGGTCTTAGGTCTTAAGAAATATAAGAACCCACCGACAGGAGGGAAATATCTTCCGGTTAACGGACCACTTCCACAACCGAGTCCCAAAACTTCGAATAGCATACTCCATACGATTGCTTTTTGAAAAGCTACCGGAACAAGCCACCAAGAGATAGTTCCCCATGTCCCGAGCCCTGGACTAAAAGAGCAGAAATAGATCCAACCCGCGATATAGCCTACGATCTTTAAAACATATATGATATACGCTCCGAGAGGGGAACCGTAACCTTGGACTGCCCAGGCTTGGCAGGACAAACGGGCCCTGTCCGCGAACGACATTTTCGCCCAGGCCAAGGCATCATAGGGGGGAGCTTTAGGAAGGAACATCTTTCTCTCCGTGTTCTATATTTAGAGAGTGTGATATACAAGAGTCATGAGAAATGTCAAGAAAAAATGACTAATTGGTCACATTTAGAATGTGTTTTATAGTGGGGAAGGGCTGGGCGACTCCTTCGGACCGCGCTGCTGCGGGCTCGGGCAGTCGCCCTCGTCACTTCGTGACTAAAGCCCTTCGCATCGCTGTCGCATAGTTTTTGGGAATATACCTTCTCTTTGAAAGGTCTTGACATTGTCTAAAATATATATTCTAGTATATATATATATGAATCGAGCTAAAATATTCAAAAATGGAGACAGCCAGGCAGTTCGTCTTCCGAAAGAATATAGATTTAAAGGCAAAGAAGTCTATATTCATAAGGAAGGAGAAGTCGTTATATTGACTCCTATTCAGGAGGCTGTCGATAGACTTTGGAATTCTCTAAATGAGTTTTCCACGGATTTTAAAATAGAAAGGGATCAGCCTAAGGATTATGATAGGCGCGATCCTATATGAATAAGTATCTTTTAGATACGAACATTTGCATCTATATCATAAATCAAAGACCTGATTCGGTTTATAAGAAATTTAAGAAAGTAGCTTTAGAGAATCTCTATATCTCTTCTATTACGGAATTTGAATTATATTTTGGCGTCGAAAAAAGCCTTCATAAAGAGAAGAATAGAAGAGCGTTAACCGATTTCATTGGATATTTGAATATCTTGCCTTTTGATAGCAATTCATCTGCGATCACTGCTAAAATACGTTTCAGTCTGGAAAAATCGGGAAAACCGATCGGTCCCTTCGATCTATTAATAGCCTCTCAGGCTATTTCCAATGATCATATCCTTGTGACTAATAATGAAAAAGAGTTCAAAAGGATTAAAGAGTTAAAGATAGAGAATTGGCTATAAACTGCAACTACCGGGACTCGCCGTTACGCAATCTCGCATCCTGCTCGATTTGGCTCCACGGCGTCTCAAGCTGGGCTCAACACATCCTGTGTTTCGCGCGCGATCTTTTCACGCTCCCTATGGGTCGCTAAGATCGCTTTCCAGCTTTCGCTTCGAGTCCAATGATTTGTCTGTTGGGAATTTTGCACCTACCGGGACTCGAACCCGGACCCCAGGCTCCGGAGGCCTGTACTCTATCCGTTGAGCTATAGGTGCGTATGTTGGTGAGTTTTTGTGACTTGCCAAAGCAGTCAATCTGATTCCTTGGGGAGGGATTTTGCATAATTGTCTGAAGGGTTTCAAAGGTTTTTAGCTTACTTTTTACTGCTCTTATTCAACTTGCCCTTAGGCGGCTGCATTTGTTTTCTCTTCGGCATTTTTTTATAGCCTGTATATTGTTCCCGATTTCGATTTTTTCGGAAGGGGAGAAGGTTGCAATCGATCTGAGCGAATCCAAACGTCTTTCCAAACAAGAGTTGGAAGAAAAAAGGAACGGTTGGTATGCGACTGGCCTTCCCGTTTTTTCGGAAGATCCTGTAAGAGGACAAGGCTATGGTGCGAGGGGATTTTTATACCAGAACGGAAATCGTTCCGATCCTTATTTCGAATTCCAACCTTACAAATATAGATTCGGCGCTCAGGCTTATAAGACTACAAAAGGTGCAGACTATTATGAGTTCACTTTTGATAGTCCTTTTCTTTTCGATACTGCTTATAGATTGAAAACAAGTGTTTCTTATAGCACGAACAAGAATTCTCAGTATTTCGGGATTGGGACTGACACGTTACGCGAAATCCAATATAGGGATCGGAACCAACCTACAGGCGAATTGAAGAATGGAGGCAGCTTCTCCGATCTTGAAGATGCACTTTCTTATCGCAGACCTTCTTCTCCAGGATCTATATATCCGTATGAAAGTAATGTTTTGTATAATACTTACGAATTTCGTTCTACTACTGCTACATTTTCGGTGGATAAAACTTTTTGGGGGGCATTTCGCTGGATTGTGGCTCCTGAGTTTTCTCAGAATATCATTCGCACTTATGATTATCCGAATGGAAGAATTGCGACTAACGGAGATTATTATTCCGTAGCAAGAGATCCTTCAACCGGCTGGGGTTCTTCCTATCCGAATGGGACTTCTAAACTAACCAAAGACTACCAAGCAGGTCTTATCAATGGTTATCATGGTGGAAATGTAAATTACATCCACATCGGACTTGCTTACGATACTCGGGACTTCGAACCGGATCCTGATTCAGGTGTTCTATTGGAGATGAATTATTCTTCTTCTTCCAAACGTGCCGGTTCGGATTTTGAGTTTGAGAAATTTTTTACTCAAGGCAAATTTTTCTATATGCCTTTTCCGAAACTTTTCGAAGAACTTGTGGTTGCGGGAAGAGCAGGTCTTCATTATTCAAAAGGAGAAGTTCCTTTTTCAGAATATCGTTATATGTGGTCCATTGACGGACCGATCAACGGATTGGGTGGTCTACAAACTCTACGCGGTTATAGACAGGAAAGATTTATCGCTCCTATGATCGGTTTCGGAAATTTAGAGATCCGTTGGAGATTTGGAACATTCAAATTTTGGGATCAATTGATCACTTTGAGTCTTGTTCCATTTTATGATTTCGGTAGAGTATGGAACGGATATCATGATATCAGCACCCAAGGTTATAAATTTTCTTACGGAACAGGTTTGAGAATTATCTGGAACCAGGCCACAGTTATACTCATCGATTATGCCAAGTCTAGAGAAGATTCCCAACTATTTATAGATATAGGCCAGATTTTCTAAGAATTTCAGAACATAGAAATTTGCTATTCAGGATTGGTACTTTCTAAACAATTGAGTTTGGCCGGACCAAATATACAGATCGGCCTTAGAACAAATCAAAGAGAGTCAAGATGAAGATCCAATCACTTGTCGGGCTAATTTCAATTCTATCCCTGTTTCCATTTGCAGTTTCTTCCTTCTCCGCAGAAGAGGAAACAAAACTGATCGAAAAGGCACTGGTGGAAACTTTGTCCACCCAAGAACAAAAAGAAGCGCTCCAAAAATACCTGACTAATCTTTCCAAGAAAAAAAGGAATGAGGCGATCCATCTGAGGGAGCTTGCTTCTACCGAACCGAAACATCATTCTTCCCAGGCTCGAAAGAAGAAGTTAGTGGAACTTGCAGCTCAACTGGACAAAGAAGCTTCTATCCACGAAGAGACCTTAAAAACTCTGAAGCAATCCTTAGTTCAATAAGAGATTTTTTCAGTTACTAATTTTAATAATTCTTCCGTTGGGAGTTTTGCATCTAAACGGACGGTATTCTCCGGAAGAATTTCTTCATAAGCTTTTTTGATCTTAGTCAAAGCGCTGATCGTTTCAAATCTATCCTTTGTAGTATCTCTTCCCTGCAATCTCGCCAAAGCTTCTTCGGGCGCTATTTCCAGATAAAAAACTTTTTCAGGTTCCGGAAATCCTCTGTCTAAATTCTTTTTCAGGATCTCTCTTGCGGAAAAAAATTCCCCCGACTGGTAAGCAGCGGTGGAATACATGTACCGATCGAGTAGTACGATCTTTTTTTGGGAGAGTGAAGGTAAAATATTCCTTTGGAGAGAAACTTCTCTATCTTCCAAAAAGGCTTCGATCTGTTTCTCTGGAGACAGTTCTACTTCTCCGCTTAAAAATTTTCGCAAGTAGAGCCCGGATTCGTACCGAGTTGGTTCCGCAAAACAAATTGCTGGAACATGTTTGGAGGTGAGAAGGTCTAAGACTCGGACAGAAAGGGTACTTTTACCACTTCCGTCCAAACCTTCAAAAACGTAAAATCCGGGTATTTGTGCCATGCGTTTGGATTGGAAAGCCACTTGACATGAGTAGTTTTGCTTCGAATGCTGAAAGCTCATCTACCGGAATCCCATTCCCGAGGGCAGGAATCCATGAAAAAAACCGACAGATTCAAAAATTTCCTGGTGATAGGCATATCCGTAATGGCCGGAGTGATCCTTTCTCCGATCTTGTATTGCGGAACAGGAAATGACAGCGCTTTATTTTTAAACGCGAAATCAGATAGAGAGCCAAGTGCATCTGCGAAAGCAGCAGTCTCCATCCAAAAAGCATTCGAAGAAGTTTACGAAAACGTTTCTCCAAGCGTTGTGTTGATCGCTACCGAAGGAACAGTCAATGTTCCTCAATACTCAGATCCGTTTCAGGAATTTTTTTACGGACCACAGGGTAGAGTAAGAAATCAGAAAAGAAAAGTGAGCGGACTAGGTTCCGGTTTTATCCTAAACAAAGAAGGATACATTCTCACTAACGATCACGTAGTTCGTAATTTCGATAAATTTAAAGTAGTTTTTAAGAATGTAAAAGAACCCGTTTCCGCTAAGTTGATCGGGACAGATCCGATGATAGATGTTGCACTTCTGAAAGTGGATGCAAACCAGGATCTTCAACCTATTGAGATTGGAGATTCTTCCGCAGTAAAAGTGGGAGATTGGGCGATCGCGATTGGCGCTCCATTCGGTTTGGAACAATCTATGACAGTTGGAGTGATTTCCAAAGTAGGAAGAGGCGGTATCGATAATTCCGGAGTTCATTATATCCAGACAGATGCTGCTATCAACCAAGGGAATTCAGGAGGACCACTTTTAGACATCAACGGAAGAGTGGTTGGTATCAACCGTATGATCGTTTCTCCAAGCGGTGGATCGATCGGTTTAGGCTTTGCGATCCCTATCAACGAAGCTAAGGCAATCGTAGAAGAATTAAAATCAGGCGGAAAAGTCAAACGTGCTCGATTGGGAGTCGCGTTAGACGATCTCACTGAAGAGACAGCTAAGGAACTCAAACTTTCCGGACCGGAAGGTGCATTTGTTCGTCAAGTGCAGAATGGTAGTGCCGCTGCAGAAGCAGGTATCGATGTAGAAGATGTAATCCTGGAGATAGACGGAGCAAAGATCAAGAACGCGAATGACGTGGTCTCTAAGATCAGAGCTTCTAAAGTAGGCCAGAGAGTCTCCATCGTTGTATTTAGAAAGGGCCAGATCCTAAAAATTTCCGTTAAGCTGGCGGAGTGAAAAAATCTTTTGGCAGGGCATACCTTAAATCCGGAGGATAAATTTGACGATGAGATATCTCTTCGTCCCTCCTTATTCTCCGAGTTTATAGGACAAAAAGAGATCCTGTCCAATCTGGGCGTCTTTGTAGGAGCCGCCAAAAAAAGAGGCCAAGCACTGGATCATGTACTTTTATCCGGGCCTCCCGGTCTAGGCAAGACTACACTTGCAGGTATTATTTCCCAAGAGCTTGGTACTCGGATCGTAGTTACTTCTGCTCCTGTTTTGACAAGAGGAGCAGATCTTGCAAAATTACTCACCGATCTAGAAGAGAGAGATATATTATTTATAGATGAAATACATTCCTTAGGTCGCAAAGTAGAAGAGATCTTATACCCTGCGATGGAAAATTTCATGATCGATCTTCTCGTGGGAGAAGGGATCACCGCTCAAACCATCCAGATCAAATTAAAACCGTTCACTTTGATCGGAGCCACTACTCGAAGTGGGCTCATTTCCGATCCACTCAAGAGTAGATTCGGTATCCATTTCCGTTTGGAGTATTATGACGATGCGGAAATGAAAGATATCGTCCTAAGATCCTCCAAGATTTTGGGTTACGAGATTGAAGAGAACGCAGCTTTCGAGATAGGAAGAAGGTCCCGAAAAACACCTAGGATCGCAAACCACCTTCTCAAGAGGGTGAGGGACTTTGCGGAAGTAAAAGGGGAAAAAAAGATCCAAATTCCAGCCTGCGAAGAGGCATTTTCCCGCCTGGGAATAGACGAACTGGGCCTAGATCGAATGGACCGACAGATCTTAGAATGTATGATCGATCGGTACAAGGGCGGCCCTGTAGGTCTAAAACCGATCGCCGCAGTGATCGGAGAGGAAGAAAGGACTCTAGAAGACCATTACGAATCCTATATGGTAAGAGTTGGCTTGATCAATAGAACCTCATCCGGTAGAGTAGCCACGGAGAAGGCTTATAAGCTGATGGACAAAATCCCTCCGGCTTTCGGCAAAAGAATAGAAGAAGATGCGGCTCCCGGCCTTTTTTAAAAGCGAAATAGATAACACAGGAGATTTAGGAGAAGACGATCGTCGTCTTCTATTCGCCGCGTTTTTCGTATTTGCATTTGCTTCATTCTTAGTTGCTCACTTATTCACACGTAATATTCTATTTAAGATCCTGGGAGAAGACCCGATCGTTCAGGTAAAAGAAAGAGCGGAACGAGAAAAGATTTACGAAGTTCTATTAGAGCAGGAGTTCGTAGACAAAAGGATCAAAGACGAATACAAAGCACTGTCTAACGTAGAGTCCGCAGGTTCAGGCGGGATCACAAAGGAAAAAGGATTTCATACACTTTCCCCTTTCCGTGAATTCGTCATGGGAAATATTTTTAGAAATCCTTCCAAGGCCACTCCTCAAAATTCTCAAAAGAAAACGGAAGAAGAAAAAGTATACGAGGTTGCTATCCTAAAACAGGACCCTGTAGAATTTACGAATCCGAACGAACAAACTCCGGAACAAACTCCAGCCACCGGAAGAATGACAAAGATCCCGTTCAATTATCGTTTTCAACAAGATATGCTATTTCGTTGGGACGGAAGTTCTTCTATGAGTGTTCCTACTAAAAAGTTAGTAGGCTACGAATATTTTAAAAGAATGCTCCGCCAGATCGAACAGAGTTTTTCTCCTCCTGGTGGAGGAAACTTCGGATATCGTGATGGAGCGGGAACTGTGATCCGAGAAGCGATCGAACCCGGGGAAGCGAAAGTGCAATTTTTATTAAACGATGCAGGCCAGGTAATCGACACAAAACTAATCTCTTCCCAAGGGCAATCTCTTGTAGACCAATCCTGCGTGGATGCACTTCGAGGACAAAATTTCGGAAAAGTCCCTGAAGATGTAAAAGCACAAGGAATGATTTACGGAATTACTTTTATCTTCCCTCGTATTTATAGAAGATAATCACTCTAATATTCCTTCCGTATAGCAAAGATCAAACGGCGCTCAATTTTAGATTTAATTCCTTTCTTAAAGTCTCAAATTTTTCGTTCGGAGAAATTCCTTTTGCATCCACGGAAAGTTCAGGGCGAATAGAATTTACGAAATACATATCCACTTCTCCTTTTCCTTTTGCTTGGACCTTTCCTCTATGTTCGCATACAAAAAAATCTTTTACTAATTCGTAGGTGGAACCTGAAATATTTAAATGTCCAGGTTTACCGGAGGATTCCATTCTGCTTGCAAGATTGACTGCATCTCCCCAAACATCATATGCGAATTTATTAGAGCCTATCACTCCTGAAGTCACGGGTCCAGTATGAACTCCCACTCTTAGTTCCCAGAATGGAAGTCCTAATTGTGATTTGGTCTCTGCAATCTTATTCATGAATTTTAAAAATTCTAAACCTGCCAAACAGTTGTCCACTGCGTGAGTGGAGTTTGTATTTGGTATCCCTCCTGCACACATATAAGAATCACCGATTGTCTTAAGCTTTTCTAAACCTAAGCGGGAAACGATTGAATCGAATTCGGAAAAACAATTATGCAGATCTTCTACCAGATCTTTTGGTAACATCTCCGCCGCAATTTTAGTAAATCCAACAAAGTCCGTAAATAGGATGCTCGCAGATTCGTAATATACAGGAGTTACAGATCCTTTGGATTTTAATTCTTCAGCCACAGGTTTAGGAAGAATATTTAATAATAATAAATCTGTGCGATCTCTTTCTTCCGCGAGTTCTTTTGTTCTTTCTACAACCTTCTTTTCCAGATCGACTGATAATTCTTCGCTTGTATTGAATGCGGTTGCAATCCTTCTACCCAATGTAGCTGCGTCAGCAAACGTCAATAGGAATAGACCTGCTGGAGTAAGATATCCTGGTCCTATATGGAATTGGTAAAAGATAAAATCATTTACCACACAAGCGAAAAATATTCCTAAACCTAAGAGCATCATTTTTGCGCCCTGTAAACCTTTGAATATCGCTATGGTCAACATGATCATCCCATAAATTCCGGAGAATACGATCAGTGCCTGATAATAAGGAAGTGTGTAACTGAAAAGTGCCGGAGGAAGAACTATAATTGATAAGCATGGGGGAAGGGAGAGTGTAAATATGACGATCAAAGCGGTTTTGCTAAACTGAGCTGGATACAAAGCTCTAACAAACATCACCATGAACGGCACTCCCAAATAAAAGGAAAGATATTCTACTCTGACCATAAAATTCCAAGGAACATCCCTGAACATTTCACCAATAAATCTTTCCCCGCTTGTAAGTACTCTGGAAGTAATCACAAGACTGGTAAGAGAAAACCAAAGCACTTCCATTTCTTTTTTACGGAATAGAAATAGACCCAGATGATATAGGCCCATGATGAGTAAAGAACCGGCCAAAAACGCACTCGTAATCCTATTCTTGTCTCTCGCTGCAAAAATTTCGGAAGAATCTCCAAGTAAGATCGGCATTTGAAAACCGCCGTTTCGATGGTAATGATTCGAAATATGCATCACTAGATCCACTTGTTTGGAATGAGGAACGGAACTGGTTTGTGCAAGATACTCGGGACGTTCTTCTTCCGGAGAAGGTCCCGGATGCCCATTATACGCGACTAACTTGCCGTTCCAATATAAGGAATATGCAGAACCTTGGCCGTCATCTATTCGTATCGCAAGATCGGGAGTGTGTTCAGGAAGGTATAATCTTAGATGATAGGTGATATATCCTATTGCCGGTAAAGGTTCTCCTTTTAAAAGATGACCATTCCATACACCCGGAATGGAGATGAATCCGCTTGGATCTGAAACAAGATCTTCTTGGAAATTTTTAGGAGGAATGAGTTCCTTCCAATAATATCTCCAGTCACCGTTTAATTCCACTGTTCCGTCTTTTTCAAAATCCCAGGAGCTTAGATCTAAGGTGCCATTCTCTGCCTTAGGTCTTTCTTTGCCCTTTGCTTCGGCGCAGGAGGAGAAGAAGGATAGAAAACAAATAAGGATCCCTAAAATGAAAAAACGAGCCCGTCGACCTAAATCACTCATATACGTAGAAATCAATAGGGGAGAAAAAAGAAGTTCCAGCGAGCATTTTTTGCGATCCGGTCGGTTCTTCTGGAATTATTTCACAGAAGAATGTCGACATCACTCATTCGAGTAGCGTGCGAGCAGAATTGGTTTTTCTAAAAAGATTTTTGAAAATTCTCTCGAGAACAAAGATTCCGTCTTATTCGGATAAAAAAACTGGACATCTGTGACTGGTCATATTATGATTTGAGGCATGCAACTTTCTGCAGCAGAATTTAAAACCAAATGCCTGAGTCTTATGGACAGAGTCCAGGAAACCCAGGAAGAAGTGATTATCACTAAACATGGAAAACCAGTGGCTAAACTCGTGACTATAAAAGACAGCACAGCGGCCCGCTTATTCGGTTATCTAAAAGGACGGATCATAGAGAACGAAGATATCGTTCCGAGCCTAGGTTTACGTTGGGACGCGGATCTTAAATAGATGATCGTTTTGGATACTCACGCATGGATTTGGCTTATGGAAGGAGATCCTAAAATGGAAAAAGAACCCATTCTTAGGAAATTATACAGACATATTCCTCATAGAGGAATATTCATCTCCGAAATATCCGGTTGGGAAGTGGGGATGCTTGTTTCCAAAAAAAGGATACAGATCTCCGGAACATTAAATCGATGGCTGCAAGATGCATACAATGCTCCCGGCATCCAGCCTTATCGCTTAAGTCCTGAAGTAATTGTAGAAAGTGTAAACTTGCCAGACTCCTTTCACGGAGATCCAGCGGATAGAATGATCGTGGCAACTGCGAGAGTTTTAAATGCAGAGCTTGTCACTAAGGATAAAGAAATCATTAAATACGGCAAAAAGGGAAACTTAAAAGTAATTTCTATATAAGCTTAGAAAAGGTCTTTGATTGCCTTCCAAAGTTTAGCGTATTCTTTTTTTCTCTCGTCTTTATCTTTTAATTTTAATAATGTTTTTTGGAATCCGTTCGTACCTGTGATCTTGACCCGGTTTTCATTCAGGACTTCCACTTCATAAAAGACTTCGTCTACTTTATAGGAAAAATTCAAGGTACTTGTGGACTTCATTGGATATTCCTTATCTTCTAAGATCGCCTTAGAATTTCTGAAGTCCAGAAATACACATTGTGTGTTTTTGAGCATAGGTTCGCAGAATTTTCCCGCAGGAGGCGGAACCGGTTTTACTCCACATCCTAAAACGACTAAAAATATTAGGGAGAGAGAATATTTCATTTTCTTAATCCTCTATGGGCAATTTGGTCTTCAGGGTTTGGTTTTTGGAAAGTATCTCTCTTGCAAGTTGCAGAACTTCTTCCTTTCTGTCCCCAGAATTTGGATAATATTCTTCCAATAATACGATCGCTTTCGGAGAAAGATTTTGGTAATAGAATATCCTTGCCTCTAAAATTTTAGAACTTCCAGTTAGAAAATCGTCGTTAGTGTTCTTGACCCTTCTTAGATAATTTAAAGAAGAAACATATTGTCCCGCTCTAAATTCAGACAATGCGATCAGAAAATCGGACTCTCTTGCAGAAAGTAATAGGGAACCTGAGATGTCCTGCCTAGAGAGTATTTTTTTTAAGAATTCCGTGTTCCCGGAAAGTGCGCTTCCTACCAAGCAGGTCCAAGCATAGCCCGACTTTAATTCAGGACTCAATTTTTCCGGTTCTATAGAGATCAGAAGTTTGTTTAATGCAGAACGACTCAATTTCTGTCGGATAGATTCTCCGAACGCGATTAAATAACGATTGTCTGTCGATTCTAAAAATTCAGGATCAATTGCCTGCGCTCTTAATGCCTGTCTATATGAATCTTCTACAAGAGGAAGATAAGAACTATCTTGCTCTAAAAATTCCTGGAAGCCTGTGTATGCAATTTTTGAAAGAGTAACCGAATCGAACCTAAAACCTAATAGTAAAAATTCGTAATATCCCGAAAGAGCCGCATAATGATAAGAGATCCCTTCTTTAGGATTAGAAGTCACAAAATCTTTGGCTGTAGATTTGAATTCTTTGATCTCTCCTTCTTTTGGCTCACCTTTTACGATCCCTTCTTGGAGTAGCTTTCTTTCCTTTTCGAGAAGTAAACGTCTATCTCCTGCGAACAGGTTTTTGATATCTTGCCTGAAAAAAAATGCGATCCCCGCTAAACCTAGTAGGATCAAAAAGAACACTAACGGTTTGTAATTCGCTTTTTTTCTGTAACTTCTGTGGTTGGCTTGGTAGAGCATGTATAAAGTCAGATTCTAAAAAAAGCCCGGACCTTTCACTTATTTTTTGGGGTAGGAGTTCCTACTCTAGCTTGACTCTCGGACCCCTCCTGGATTCCGTGTAAATATGCCTTATAATTATGATTTTGACGAGGATTACGAAACAGGTGGCGACGAGGATTACCTCGACGAGGACGCCGTAACTTTTGTATGCGAGGACTGTGATCATCGTTGGGAAGATGATACGGAAGGATCCTATGACGGCCCAGAAAATCATATTTGCTCCATGTGTGGCTCTTCAAACGTAATCGAGCTTTAATCTTTTTGCGGTCCGGCTTTTTTTCTAAAGCATCGTTTCGGGCCGCTTTCCTAATACTTACTGTAATCTTTTTATTCGCGATCCCTATTCATTCGGTTGATTTCGATCAAGTGTATGAATATTATAAAAAGGGAAACTACGATACCTTAGTAAAAGTCTCCAGATCGGGTCTTCGATCCGGAGAATTGGATTATAAGATCCTATTACTATATGTTGCTTCTGAATCCAGTTTAGAAGAGATAGATAAAACTCTTTTAAGTATTTATTCTAGGTCGAAGGAACAACCTTCTATTTTTTATAATTCCGTTTTTCTATTTTTAGAGCGTGCATTGGTTTTAGAATCTTATGAATCAGGGACTCGCTGGGGAAAAATTTTCCTGAATAAGGGAGAGTCTTCTGTTCGGTACTCCGAAGGTGTTTACACATATGCATGTATATTGTATTCTTCTCAGGAATACGAGGCGGCGAGTTCCGTTTTGACAAAACTTAAATCTGTGCCCGCGGATTCTAAATTGGGAAAGCGCATCCGGATCCTAGAAATAGGTCTGGAAAAGAGAAAAGAGGAAAAATGAAACCGGGAAAAAAATTAAAAGGTTCAAAGGGTTTAAGGATCCAAACCGGGGAATTAAAGGGGAGATTAATTCCTTCTCCGGTGAGTCCTGAGGGTAAGAGTAATTTTACTCCTGCAATCATTAAAAAATCATTATTTGATATCATTGAGTCTTTACAACTGCAAGGTCGTTTTAACTTGGAAGAATCCGCATTTATAGACCTATTTGCTGGTTCCGGGCAAATGGGGATCGAATCCTTGAGTAGAGGTTTTGCAAGAGCGGTATTTTTGGAACTTGCCTGGGACAGATTCGAAAGTCTGAAAGGTGTTTTGGATAAATTAGGAAAACCTCATTTAGTTTTACGTAAAGATGCGTTTCGATTCTATTCAGGATTCGATATTCCTGAAAAAACAAAAGTGTATTTTATGGATCCCCCTTATTCTTTCTGGGATAAGAAGACTGAAAAACTGAAAAAAGTAGTAGAAGAGATCGCCCAAAACGAACCAGGTGTGGTGGCTATCATTGTGCAGTCTCCTCTTCCTTTGAACTGGGAAGGATTTTCTCCTCGTTCTTTCGGCAGGAATACTTTGAATGTCCGAGTTCTGGCCTAAATTTAAAAACCTCATCCGATCAGAGTTTAACTCCGGAAATCCTTGGATCCATTCGGGGATTTTCGTGTTTGTTCTGACCCTTCTTTGTCTTCTTACCAATACTTCCTTGCATGTAATGGGAGTGGATATCAGCGAATTTATTTCTCTTTTCTATGGATTGATCCCTTTATTACTGAGAGACTTAGGCGGGGTATTCGTTTCTTCTTATGCATTTTTTGTAGGGGTGGCGATTTTATTTTTAGGTCCTGATTTTTCGGAATGGAAAAAAGGAAAGAAGATTGAGATATATAAAATTTATTTAATTCTCTTTTCCGTATTGTTCCTTTTGTTTTGTGGATCCGTTTCTGAATACCCTCAAGTATATGGAGAATTTTTCTATTATAGACATTCTTGGATGGTCGGTTTTTTATATTTTATTACGGACCATTTTTTTCCCTTTTTCTTTAAAACAGTTCTATTTTTATTTTTAGCCGTTCAAGTAGCTCGGACAGGATCGTATTTTTGGAAATCCAAATCTTATGTATCGTCGATCAGATATACTGTTTTTATAATATTCTTCTTCTCCTTTCATCTTTTCGGATCTGCTTGGGGTGTTTTATGCGCCTCCGCTTTTTATACTTTAGATATTCGATTTTCTCGTTCTAAAAAGGATCTGATCTTTGCGGCTGTTGCACTCTCAGGTTTTGTATTTTCATTTTTTGCAGGATATCAGCCAAAGGATGCCATATCTAAAGATGCCTTGGAACATTCTTCCAATACGAATGTGCTTATCATTTCTGCAGACAGCGTCCGCCAGGACCAGTTAGGCTTCGTAACAGGTGAGAAAGATAAAACTCCGAATATAGATCAATTGGCTTCCGAGTCTCTTGTGTTTTTGGATCATCATTCTACAATTCCTAGAACATTTCCTTCTTGGGCGGATTTTCTAAGTGGAAGATATTCTTTTGAACATGGGATCCAGGATATGTTCCCGGATAAAGAAGATCGTTCTAAATTAGGGAATTCCGTTCCCACACTTCCAGGTATTTTAGGAAAATCTCATAGAACATTTGCTGTGTCTTCTTTTGCGGGGGATATTTTTCCTAGAGCGAACTGGGGGTTCCAAAATGTATACGCTCCTAATTTCAGCGCGGAGACATTGACCCAACAAAGAACGATTGAGTCTCAGGTTTTTTTTCTTCCTGTTTTGACCGGGACTTTTTTTGGAGGAGGCGAATATCTTTCTTCTATCCGATCTCTTCCGAGCCTGGGCGACGATTCTCGCGTTCTTCCCGATCTATTTTCCGTCTTCGATAAAAAGGATCGTCCATTTTTTGCTCTGTATTTTTCTTCGGTAACTCATTTCCCTTATAGTCCACCTTATCCTTTTTATAAGAATACTGATCGCCACTATTACGGACCTTCTAAATATTTCCGTTTCGTGGATCCGAGTAATTCGGAGAAGCCTGATAAAAAAGAACAAGAACAGATACGTTCTATCTATTCCGCCTCTCTGACCGCTTTTGATTTTTCAGTCGGGAAAATTTTGGAAGAACTGAAAAGTAGAAATTTATACGACGATACACTTATCATTCTTACCTCCGATCATGGAGAGTCCTTATTTGAAGAGGATCATAGTCACGGCCATGGAGAACATTTGAGAGGAGAAGGTGTTACCAAGATCCCTCTCATCATCAAGTTTCCCAAATCGTTCGAAAGAAAAGAAATTCGCAATTTTAAAGGAATTACGAGTTCCATAGACGTGTTTCCAACGATCTTGTCAATTGTGGGAGTTCCTACTGGCGAGGGATTATCTCTCCGGGGAAAGGACCTAACCAAACTCCCTAAACAAGATAATTGGGCGGAGGATCGCTCAGTCTATTCGGAGACTGGGATTTGGTTTTCGGATCGGGGAGATCATTTTTTTCAAAAAGATAGGATCCGTTATCCGAATATTTTGGAACTACATACAATCGATCCGAATGACGGGAATAGTGTGACTGTTTCCGATCCTTACGCGAAAGAGACTGTCCTATTTTCCAAACATAGAATGCTCCAAACCAGGACCAAAAAGCTGATCTATGTTCCAAGTCCAAATGGAGTTTTATATGTCTGTTACGATCGGATTTCCGATCCATGGAACACGAATCCGCTTCCGGCTTCTTATTGTGGAGATTTGCAGCGTAAGTTGGAACTCCTACTGGTAGGTTCTGGAAAATGGAAGAAGGCGGGAGACTATTTCCTACCAAAAACAGATCCTTGATCGAACTGTTTTTTCTTTCTGCTTCGGAAAGACTTGAAGTACAGACCAGAATAAAAATCCTGGAAATAATATGCCCAAAAGGGAAGATCTCCGCTCCGTTCTGATCCTGGGATCCGGGCCGATCGTTATCGGCCAAGCCTGTGAATTCGACTATTCCGGCACCCAGGCCGCCAAAGCTCTTCGTGAAAAAGGAATTCGAGTCATTCTTCTCAATTCCAATCCTGCTACTATCATGACTGATCCAGATCTTGCGGACGCCACTTACGTGGAACCTTTGACCGTTTCAGTCGTCCAAAAAATTTTGGAAAAAGAAAAGCCGGATGCGATCCTACCTACCGTAGGAGGTCAAACAGCGTTAAACCTTGCATTGGCCTGTCATAACGCTGGGGTATTAGAAAAATATAATGTAGAGCTGATAGGCGCCAAAATAGACGCCATCAAAAAAGCGGAAGATAGAGAACTTTTCAAAAGAGCAATGGAGAAGATCGGGGTAAAAGTCCCTCGTTCCGGGCTTGCGAATAATTTAAAAGAAGCGGCAGAGATCAAAGCTCAGATCGGACTTCCTCTAATCGTAAGGCCTGCATTCACTCTGGGTGGAACCGGAGGCGGGATTGCCTACGACGAAGAGACCTTCGACGAAGTAGTTGGTAAGGGTCTCAAGGCTTCTCCTATTAGCCAGGTATTATTAGAACAATCCGTTTTGGGTTGGAAAGAATTCGAGTTAGAGGTCATGAGAGACCTCGCAGATAACGTAGTGATCATTTGTTCTATTGAGAATATAGATCCTATGGGAGTTCATACTGGGGATTCCATCACAGTTGCTCCTCAGCAGACTCTTTCCGATAAGGAATACCAAAATTTAAGAGATATGTCCATCAGTATCATCCGGGAGATCGGAGTGGAGACAGGTGGATCCAATATCCAATTCGCAGTGAATCCGGAAGACGGCGATGTGATCGTGATCGAGATGAATCCTCGAGTTTCCAGATCTTCCGCACTTGCTTCTAAGGCCACAGGATTCCCGATCGCAAAGATCGCTGCGTTACTCTCCATTGGTTATTCTTTGGACGAGATCAAAAACGATATTACAAGAGTTACCCCTGCTTCTTTTGAACCATCTATAGACTATGTGGTGACCAAGATCCCAAGGTTTGCTTTCGAGAAGTTCCCTGGAACTGATGACACTCTAGGAGTCCAGATGAAAGCCGTGGGTGAAGCCATGGCAATCGGAAGGACTTTTAAAGAAAGTTTCCAAAAAGCAATGCGCTCACTAGAAATCGATAGATTCGGTTTCGGTTCAGATGGAAATTTTGCTGAGTTAGTCGAATTCCACTCTTTATCCGTTCCTCAGAAAAAAGAAAGGATCGATTCATTCTTACGCAGACCGAATGATAAAAGGATCTTCTATGTTAAAAAAGCATTGGAAGAAGGTTACAGCGTAGAGAGGATCCACGAACTTTCCAAAATAGATCCTTGGTTCTTATATCAATTCGAAGATCTACAGAATTTAGAAAAAGAATTCATACAAAAAGGAAATTCTGTATTAGGAAAATTGAAAAAAACGGGATTTGCCAACAGACAGCTGGCTTATCTTTCTAAAAAAGCGGAGATAGAAAAAATTCTTTCTTCTTCCCAAACTCCTGATAAGAAAAAAGCCGAGATAGGTTCCATTCTCAAAAGAGAAGAAAAGAACCTGGAAGAAGTATTAGAATCTTCTAAAATAGAGCCTATCTATAAGAGGATCGATACTTGCGCAGGAGAATTCGAAGCTTATACTCCTTATTTTTATTCTTCTTACGATGAAGAAGACGAAACAAACGTAACTTCTAAAAAATCAGTAATCATTCTGGGTGGCGGGCCGAACCGTATTGGACAAGGAATCGAGTTCGATTATTGCTGCTGCCACGCATCATTTGCTCTTCAGGATCTGGGAGTGGAATCCATTATGGTGAATTCTAACCCGGAAACAGTTTCTACCGACTATGATACTTCCGACAGGTTATACTTCGAACCTCTGACCTTAGAGGATGTGATACACATCTATAAAAAGGAAAAACCGGACGGAGTGATCATTCAATTCGGCGGACAGACCCCACTTAAACTTGCAAAAGATTTAGAAAGTAGGGGAGTCCCGATCTTAGGAACAAGCCCAGATTCCATTGATAGAGCGGAAGACAGAAAACGTTTCGCTGAAGTATTAGAAAAACTGAAATTGATCTCTCCTAATAACGGGATCGCTACCTCGGCCGAGGAAGCTAGAAAGATCGCAAATAATATAACCTATCCGGTGTTAGTTCGTCCGAGTTACGTATTGGGTGGAAGAGCGATGCTTATCATCAGCGAAGAAAAAGAGCTGGATAAGTATATGGAGAAGGCTGAGGAAATTTCAGAAGACAGGCCGCTACTCATAGATTCCTTCTTAGAAGACGCAGTAGAAGTGGACGTAGACGCACTTTGTGACGGCAAAGATGTATTTATCGCAGGTATTATGGAGCATATCGAAGAAGCCGGGATCCATTCCGGAGATTCTGCATGTGTTCTTCCTCCTCAATCCTTATCCAAAAAAGTATTGGATGATATCAGAAGCGCAACAAGAGCACTTGCATTAGAACTACAAGTCAAAGGCCTTATCAATATCCAATACGCAGTTAAAGAAGAAGTTGTCTATGTGATCGAGGTAAACCCTCGAGCTTCTAGAACAGTTCCTTTCGTATCCAAAGCACTTGGCCATCCGATCGTAAAATACGCTACGCGTATCATGATGGGAGAGACATTAAAACAACTTCCTCTTCCGAAAGAAATGTCATTTCCGACCGTAAACGTGAAGGAAGCAGTATTACCTTTTAATAAATTTCCTGGAGTGGACACAATCCTCGGCCCTGAAATGAGATCCACAGGAGAGGTGATGGGAATCGCCGACACTGCAGGAGAAGCGTTCTTAAAATCCCAATACATGGCCGGAGAGGAACTTCCTTCTCAGGGGACGGTATTCGTTTCCATAAACGATAAGGATAAAAAAGAATTATTAAAGTATATCAAAGATCTGTCTGATTTAGGATTTATCCTGATCGCTACCGAGGGGACTCATAAGTTCTTATCCGAAAATGGAATACTTTCTTCTAAGATCAATAAGGTATATGATAACCAATTTCCGACCGCTCTCGATTATATCCGCGAGAACAAGATCCATCTTATACTGAACACACCTCTTAGCAGAGTGACTAGAGATGATAGTTTTGCGATCCGCCAAGCAGCGATCCGTTATAAGATCCCTTGTTTGACTACAGCAAGCGCAGCCAAGGCTCTTATCAAAGGAATGGTGGAAATGACCGATAAAGGATTCACCATTCGTTCCCTACAAGAGATCCATGCTAGTAAATAGATTGGCGACTTCTCGAACCGCGCTCTCCGCTCAATCAGCGAAGCATCATAAGGATTTATAATTTTTTATTATATGAGGCGAGATCGCCATTTCCTAGCAAGAGACCAGGAACACTAATATCTTCATCTAAAGCATCCCAATGAAGACCTATACCACCTCCGCTAATTTCATATCTTTCAAGTTGCTCTTTATTAGCCTTTCTTAATCGAGGAAAATAAGCAAGTGGAACTGATAAAGTCCTGCCATCATATAAAGATAACCAAAGATTATCTTCATCAAACCAAATTTTTTGAGCTTTTGCTTCAGATACCGAAGAAATCATTCCATTTGCCTTCTATGAGAATTAAATTTTTCTCAATCTCTCCTTCAATCCAATTTAATTCTTTGGAATTAAATCCGTAGTTAGCATCTAACATTACGCTTGGTTTTAGCCAGAATTTTGCTAATTTTTCTCCTCTTCTCACATGAATGTGAATTGGTTCTCGAGGATTTCCTTCGTTTGCAAAAAAGAAAAACTTATAACCATCTCTTTCAAAAACTTTTGGCATTCAATCAATGCTTAATAATACACTATTTAAAGCAATAGATAAACTATTTATATGTATAGTTGTATTAGGGGAAATCTTTAGCGTTTCAATTCTCAAACTTTAGCCCGAGCAAGATTAGTGAACTGCCTATCAGAATCTTTTCCATATTTCATTAGTCTAGTCTATATTTGGATCTATTAGAATTGAGTCTCAAAATCAATTTTACAATTTCCAACAAAAAGAAATCCTGAGGGAAAGAGGACAATCATGGAAGAATACTGCCGCCCGATCCGGATCTCCGAAAGAAGCTACTTTATAGTGGATTTATGCGCCAATTGCGGACATGTGCATCTACACTTTGAGAACGGCTCCCTGAAAATGGATCTTCATAAGTTGGAGGACCTACATAAAACGGTCCAGGACGCTCATGCTTGGATCTTGGAAGAGCTCGCCGGGTATAATTGAGGGTATGAGTTCCTACCTGATCTTATTCAATACGACATAATCCAATAAAGGAAGAAGATAATCTTATAATTATATCAAGGAATCCACAGATCTTTCGATCCTTATACTGCAAGGGGCGAACTATGCAGATTAGAACAGAAGGACAAGAAGGATATTCACTTTCGGCGGAGCCAAAGGTATCTAACGTTTCAGAAAAAGCTTCCGCTCCTTCCGTAAGTTTTATGGACCTGATGAAGTCAATTCAGCTTCGCTCCCAAAAGGTTTTAGAAGAAGGGCAGAAGTCCGAGATCAAAGAAGAAAGATCTTCCGAAGTGGAAGAGTCCAAAGAGCCTGAATTATTCGTAAGATCCGAAGACGAAGAAGTAAAAGAGACTGATTCGGAAGAAGAGAACGAAAAATTAGCACGTTTTTCCGAGAAGAAGGTCCAAAAGGCAGAACTGGGAGAAGCAGATTCCGAGCAGGAAGAAGAGATCGATACTGAGTTCGAATCGGAAGAATTAGATTCTCCTTTTATCACACAGATGAGTGTGTTCTTGGCGGGACTCGAGGCCAAAAAAGAAAAGGAAGTTGCGAGTGCCGCAAACCAAGAAGAATCACTATCATTCAAAAAAATCCAAAGACATTCCAAAGAAGAAACTCCTAAAGCTCAGCAAAAAGAAGAAACTGGAAATGTTTCCAATTTAAAATCGAATCAGCCGGAAGAAAAACGTTCTATTAAAGATGCCAAAAAAACTCCAGAGAAAGAAAGTCTGGATGAAGGTCTTAAAAGTTTGGAAGAAGCGCGTAAATTCTCCAAACCTGCAAACGAAGAAAAGATCTTAACCGTATTAAAAGATTCTCATAAAGAAAATTTCATTCCTGAGTCAGAGAACTGGAAAATTACCAGAGAGAAAAAACAGGAAACTCTTTCTATGGTTTCCAAAAACCAAGCAGCGAAAGCGGTTCAGGTGGAAGAGGCTTCTAAATCAGATACTTCCGGTAAAGGTTCCGGTAACCAGGACTTCTCCCAAAGAAATGGGAACGAAACCACATTTACTCTCTTAAAAGCAGGACTTGGAGTAGTGGAGAAGAGCCAGGAAGTTTCTGGTCAGAATTCTAAACCTTCCAAAACGAATCCGGGATCTTCTATGGATCGTTCTCAAATGAAGGAAAACTTTCAGAGATTGGTTCAATCAGCAAAATTGAATATAGTTGAGAATGGAAAATCGGAAGCAACTCTCAGATTGAATCCAAGAGAGTTGGGAAGGGTTTCCTTGCGCATCACTGTAGAAGACGATAAGGTCCAAGGCAAAATTTTAGTAGAGTCGGATCAGGTGAGAAAATTATTCGCCGGAGATTTGGAACAGCTACGCAAAGATTTTAAAGAACAAGGATTGGATCTTCAGTCGTTGATCGTAGAGTCAGAAGACTCATTACGCATGAGTTGGGACGGACAAGATTCTTCCCGCTTTTTTGACCAAGAAGGTTTTGGGTTTGAAACTTCCGGTTTTTCGAATTCTTCCGATTCGGAAGAAGTTTTAGAAATGGAGTCTATAGAAAATCCGGAATTCGCCGAAAAGAATACTGATAAACGCTTAAACATCTTGGTTTAAGGAGAGGATCATGCCTGAAGCAAACGCAGTTTCTAATGAAGCTACACGTAGCCGCTATCTCGAAGGAGACAGAAGTTACGATTTAAGGAAGCATTTTGATAAATTGGAGAAGGAAGAAAAAAGCGGGCTCCAAGGGATCGAAATTCGTTCCACTGCGAAAGCATTAGGAAAAGATGATTTTCTGAAACTATTGATCACTCAACTTTCTTCTCAAGACCCTACAAATCCTGTTAAAGACCAAGACTTTATCGCACAGATGGCGCAATTCTCCTCTTTAGAGCAGATGAATAATATCTCCCAAGGAATTGGGAAGATGACCAATCGCCAAAGTTTCTCCCTTGTAGGAAAAATTGTTTCCGGACCTGATTTTGTGACCGGAGAGAATGTCGTAGGAACCGCAGGCGCATTATTCTTCGACGGAGAAGGTAAGTCTTTCGTAAGAGTCAACGGTAGAACCGTAGAAATTGATGCGATCACTTTGATCACTGATCCCGCTGTGATTAATCAGCAAGAAGGGCAAACTGGAGCGCCCGCTCCAAAAGCCGCGGCTCCAATTGGTGCCGTAGGATCTGCTCTTAACTCGCCTGTAGGAACTCCAACATCGCAATCAATGCAGGCTCAACAATTTCCAGAAACATTACAAAATCAGAATGATTCTGCTTTTGAAGAAACAAGTTCCGGTGCTCCAGGATGGAGTTTTCCCGGAAAACCGAACGATAGCAATTATTAATTAAATAGAAAATTTCGAGGTATAAGCGCCATGATGAGATCCCTTTATTCAGGAGTTTCCGGTTTAAAAAACCACCAAGTGCGGATGGACGTAATCGGTAACAATATTTCCAACGTGAACACCCACGGTTTTAAAACGGAACGTGTCACTTTTCAGGATATGATCTCCCAAGAGTTAAGAGGAGCTTCCGAGCCTAAGGAAAACATTGGAGGGGTCAACCCTCAACAAGTTGGTCTTGGAGCGTTGATTGCTGCGATCGATAAGATCATGACCCAAGGTGCTTTACAGACCACCGGTAAAAATACCGACGTTGCAATCTCCGGAGAAGGTTTCTTTATCGTAAAAGACGGAGATAAACAGTTCTATACAAGAGCCGGTGCATTTAACTTAGATAAAAACGGTTATTATGTAAACCCTGCAAACGGTTTAAAAGTGCAAGGTTGGAACTCCCGCCTAGATGAAAAAGGAAATAAGTATATCAACTCTTCCGCTTCTATCGAAGACATTATAATTCCGGTATATTCTAAAGAGCCTGCAAGAGCTACTTCCAAAGTGGATTTTAGATCCAACTTGAATTCTTCCGTACAAGCTGTTCCGCCTGATGCAACTCAAGAAGAGATCACTGCTATGATCAATGATCCGGATCCTAAAGCGAGAAGAGGGCATGTAACTACTATCAAGGTTTTTGATGACCAAGGTGCTGAGAGAGAATTCAAAATGGAATTCTATAAAGTACGTGAGAATACATGGAAAGCAAGAACGTCTTTGACTGATTCTACTCAACTTTCAGTGGATGTTGCTGCCACAGGCGGACAAAACACTCAGATGCCTGGACTTACCGAGCTTGAGTTCGGATTCACTCCTGATGGAAAGATCACATATGTTTCCGATGGAACTGACGTGATGAACACTGGAAAATTGAACGCAAAAGTTTCTTTCAAACTTCCTGGCAATCCACAAGTCCAAAGTTTTGATCTTGCTCTAGGCGAGGCTGGGATGGTAGATGGGATTACTCAGTTCTCTTCCGACTTTACTACTAAAGCAGTGAAACAAGACGGATATACTATGGGATATCTGGAGTCCTTCTCCATTGATAATTCAGGAACTGTTACAGGTGTATATTCCAATGGTATCAAGCAACCTTTAGCAAGAATTGCAACTGCAGTTTTCAATAACCCAGCCGGTTTGGATAAGGCGGGGGATACAATGTTCGCATTCTCCAATAACTCAGGTGAACCTTTGATCGGAGAAGCAGGTATCGCAGGTAGAGGAAAGATTAACGCAGGTCTATTAGAAATGTCGAATGTGGATCTTTCCGATCAGTTTACTGATATGATCGTTACTCAAAGAGGTTTTCAAGCGAATTCCAGAACGATCACTACCACAGACCAAATGTTACAGGAAGTCCTGGGTCTGAAACGATAATCGTTAACTTAGATCTCCTATTCATTTTGTTTGCGCCCGCGGGAATTTTTCCTCCGGGCGTTTTTCTTTTTGGATATTATTTCAGATTGTAATACTTATACTTTTTTCGAGTCTGATCTATAGCGTTATACTAGAGACTAAAACCGTGAGAGAAAAAAAGAAAAAGACCGGAACGACGATCGGGGCAGAAGAAAGAGATGGATGGTTCGGATTTGTACTTCTGTCCAATCGAGAAATGTTCAGAGATTGGAGCCAGGAAGAAACTGAGTCATTCACCAAACTTTTTGAATATAGATCCGTAAATTCCGGTAATGTTCTTTTATCTCCCGAAAAATCTTCCGAATGGCTCTATTTTCTTTTGGAAGGAAAATGTGAAGAATTCACTAAGGCATCCTCCGGAGAAGAGTTAATGATCCGTAGTTTAGGCCCGGGTTCTCATTTTGGAGAGGCAGGATTCTTTCATTGGAAAGAAGGAAAGTTTGGAGTGAGGACGGAAACAGACTCTAAACTTTTGAGGATCAGTTCTAAAAATTGGCATAAATGGGAAACGGAACATCCGGAGACTTCTAAACGTTGGAAGGAAAGATTAGAGACCAAAAGATTTTTTAGGATGGCTTCGTATGAACCAAGCGAAAAAGAAATCCTGGGATTCATTTCTAATTTAGAATTACTCTTTCATGTGGATCGAAAAAAGATCGGAGAATTGACTCCATATTTAAGATGGTTATACGTTCCAGGCGGAGAAAGATTGATGCTCCAAGGTGAACCTGGAAATTCACTTTTTATAATATTATCAGGCAGATTCAGATACACGGTTTCGGACGATCACGGAAATATAACAGGCGAAGGAGAATTTGCAAAAGGGGACATCATCGGAGAAATGTCTCTGTTAACAGGAGAACCACGTTCCGCTTCCGTGTATGCGGTCCGATCTTCTCAAGTGATCCAAATTTCCAGGAACGGATTTAGAAAATTTATCTCCGAATCTCCGGAAGCGTTATTCCATGTGACTGAAACAATCGCGAGACGGTTGGGAGAAAGGAATAAGGAATCCTCTCGATTCGGACGAAAAGTCCATACAATTGCATTGGTCCCGGTTACAGAAGGATTTCCTCTAAGGGACTTTTCTAACGAACTTTCTAAATCACTTAAATCTTTCGGTTCTACTTTATCTGTAAACGAAGGAAAACTTTCTAAATTCTTAAAAGAGAAGAAGATACATCAAAAAAATGGAATACGTTTCGGGATACCTGACCTTCTGTCCTGGTTTGGCGGACTGGAGAAAGAATACGACAATGTAGTATTCGAAGTCGAACCCGCCGGAGATCCAATATGGGCAGAAACAAGCCTTAGGCAGGCAGATCGTATCCTTCTTCTTGCTGAAACAGGCCGGCCAATATTAGAAAATTCTTATTCTTGGAACTTGATCCAGGGAGGGAGTCTCGGCGAAACAATGAAAGAATCCGTGATCTATTTGGAGGATTCTTATACTCGTTGGGAAGAATTAGAGAATATTCTTCATGAATTGCCGGGCCAAAAGCTTATCTTGAGAAAGAATAGAGAAGGGGAATTCGATCGTATCGCGAGAAGATTAGAAAGTAGATCCGTAGGCATTGCACTTTCAGGAGGAGGTGCAAAAGGTTTCGCACACTTAGGACTACTTAGATCTTTGAGCGAAGCCGGGATCCCTATCGACCTGATCGGAGGAACGAGCGCCGGTTCTATTATGGCCGGATTATTTGCGATGGGTTATGGGTTCGACGAATCTTTACGACTCATCAAAGAAGTTTGGATAGAAGCAAAACTTACAAGAGATTATACCCTCCCATTTGTTTCTATTTTAAAAGGTGCAAAATATTCAAAAGCGATCAAAGAATTTTTTGGGAACAGAAAAATAGAAACATTATGGATCCCTTTTTTAGCGGTAGCATGTGATCTTACGAATTCAAAACCAAAAGTTTTTGAACAAGGAGAAGTGTGGAAAGCGATCAGGGCCAGTACTTCTATACCAGGGATCTTTCCTCCGTTCTATAGCGACGGCGCTTTGTATGTGGATGGAGGACTTTGGGACAATCTTCCCGGTTCTTTAGTTAGAAGAAAAGGAGCCGATGTATTGATCTCGGTAGACTTAGGAGCAGGTTCTCAACCGAATAAGGATCAAACTTACGGATTATTAGTAGAGTCCAGATTTCCAGGAGAAGGACCTTCTTCCTTAAAACTTTTGGGAAATCAATTTATGAAAAAGGAGGATAGATATTCATTCCCTCATATTGGAGAGCTGTTTATGAGATCTATGTTATTATCCAGTCGTAATAATCTTTTAAAAACAAAAGAAACTTCGGATATATTCGTAGAGCTACCAGTAAGAGATTTTTCCACATTCGATTGGGACGAATATAAAAGATTGTATGAGATAGGTTACGAACATTCTCAAAAATTCGTGAAGGATTGGGGAAAGATCATTAAAGATAAAGTATATTCAGAAAGGAAGAAGAATTAGGCCTATAGAAACGGTCGTTTTTCGAAGAATATCCAAGGCTAAAAAACTTGAAAAAAACTCCTTTTCACGATTTCAAAAGAAGCTTAGGATGGGTTAATCGGGATGGAATCCAAGTTTAAGCAATACATAGTAACGGATTCCGCTACTCTTGCCGGAAGGCTTTCTATCCTCCGTACAAAGATCCAAGCAGAACTGATCGACCTAAAAAACTTTTTCGAGTTTGCAGAGATCAGGGATACTCCTCAATTCGTAGACATTCTATTTTATATCTCCGACAAAACATTAGAATCAGAACATACTAAGATCAGAGAGCAGCTCAGAATGAATCCTCTGATCTTGGCCAGGTTCATCTTGAATGCCGATCTTGGTTACGAAGGTTATAAAAATACCGAGATCGAAGACGATCTGATCTTTGGGATATTGCCCGAGATTACTTCCGACCTACATCTTTCTAAAACATTCGCGAACGGATTCTTACATCTGCATATGATCACGGATCAGTTCGATCTATTACATAAGATCAATACGGCGAAATACGAGATCAATCGATTGACTCGGATCGGTATCAGTCTCGCGAACGAAAAAGATTTTGATAAACTGTTAAGAGAGATCTTATATAGTGCCAGAGAGATTTGTAATGCGGATTCCGGTTCCTTATATCTGGTAGAACAAGATGATATAGGGTTTGTTCGAAATTTACGTTTTAAAATTTCAGCATTGAGCATAGATACGGAAGAGTTCATTCTTCCGATCAATAAATCCAGTATTGCTGGTTACGTTGCGGAAACCGGAAAAATACTGAATATTCAAGACGTGTACGATTTACCGGAGGATGCTGAATTCTCCTTCAATAGTAATTTTGATATATTATCAACTTATCATACAAAGTCCATGCTGGTTGTTCCGATGAAAGGTCATCGGGGAGATGTAGTAGGTGTTCTTCAACTAATCAACCGTAAAAGGAATTTTAACCAGAAACTGACTGTAGAACAGATGAAAGGGGATGAGATCCAACCTTTCGACGATTATTCCACTCAATTAGTACTTGGAGTTGCGGGACAAGCGGCTGTGGCAATTCAGAACAATTATCTTCTGAGAGAGATCGAAACATTATTCGAAGGATTTGTGACCGCGTCCGTAAATGCGATCGAAGCCAGGGACCCGACCACTAGCGGTCACTCTTTCCGAGTAGCCATATTGACCGTTGGACTTGCCGAGACCTTGGACAGAGTGAACTTTGGAAAATATCAGGACACAAAATTTTCTAAAGAACAGCTCAAAGAGATCAGATACGCTTCTTTACTTCACGATTTTGGTAAAGTAGGAGTAAGAGAAAAGGTTTTGGTCAAAGCCAAAAAGTTAGAAGAACTTGAGATCAGTCTGATCGACTGGCGATTCCGCTACTTAAAGAAAGATTTCGAATCCAAATTGAACTTAAGAAAAGTGGAATATTTGAAAAAACACGGTCATGCGGGATACCCTGATTTTGAAAAAGCGATAGAATTCGAGTTTAACGAAGAATGCAAAAGACTCAGTTCAATGTTCCAGATCATCAGCCAGAGTAACGAACCTTCTATATTGGAAGAGGCAAATTCTCAGTTCTTAGAAGAGATTGCTAAGATGCAATACATCACCACGGAAGGAGATAATCTGGAACTGATCTCTCCTTATGAGTTCGGATTTTTAACCATCAAAAAAGGTTCTTTGGATTTTGATGAAAGAAAAGAGATTGAGTCCCATGTGGAGCATACATTCCAATTTTTGAGTAAGATCCCCTGGACAAGCGATCTGAAAATGGTCCCTACGATCGCGCATGCTCACCATGAAAAATTAAATGGAACAGGATATCCAAGAGGACTTTCCGGCGAAGATATTCCGATCCAATCCCGGATCATGACCATCTCAGATATATTCGATGCGTTAACGGATCAGGATAGACCTTACAAGAAAGCGGTTCCGGTAGATAGAGCTTTAGACATTTTAGAAATGGAAGCCAAAGAAAACCATTTGGACGGAGATCTGTTAAAAGTATTCGTAGAATCCAAGGTCTGGGAAAAATTAAACCACCAAGGACATATTAAGTAAATTTAAGGTTCTTCTTTGGTCCAATCGGATACAAGCTTCAGAAAATGTTTTCCTCTTTCCTCAAAGTTTTTATATCGATCGAAACTCGCACATGCTGGCGAAAATACTATGGAAGATACTCTAGCTCTTCCGGAACGCACGGCGGTTTTGATCTGAGAAAAACCCTCTTCCAAATTATCCGCTAAGATCAAGTGAGAGCCTAAGATAGGAGAGATAACTGAAGTCCAGGTTTCTCTTGCTTCTCCGATCAATAGAACCCAGCCAATTCCCGAGGCTAAGAATTCTTTCAGAGGCTCCAAAGGCTCCGCTTTTGGTCTTCCTCCCAAGATAAGAAAAGTTCCTTTTTTGTCCTTCCAAGTGCTTAAACCTGCAAGCATACTGTGAAGGTTTGTGGACTTGGAATCATTTATAAAAGAAATCCCTGCCGCTTTACCCGCGTGTTGGAAACGATGAGGAAGCCCTTTGAAAGTTCCGATCAAGCTTTGGATATGCTCCGGTTTTGCACCGATAGCTTCCGCTGCCAAGATGGAAGCCGCCAAATTATCTAAATTATGGCCTCCAGGAAGAGGGAAATTTTTTGCATCGTAAATTACTTTTGCAGTTTTGATGGTCTTTTCTTCTTCAGAGATGATTGCGTCATTACTTGCTTCTCTACCGAAGACTAAAATTTTACAAGACCATCCCAAATTTTGGATCCTTTCTTTAAAAAGTTTGGAGCTAGTCACAAGAGTATGACTATGATTGGAAGAGTCTACGATCCTGGTCTTTGCAGCAAAATAATTATCCAAACTTTTATGCCTTTCCAAATGATCCGAGGCAAGATTTAATATTACGGATACGTTAAGTTCTAAAGGGCCTGAATCTTCCAATTGATAGCTGGAAAGTTCCAACACAGAAAGTGGAATCGGTTTTAGACAAAAATCGCTGAATGCTAAACCGATATTTCCTCCCGCAGTTGCCCCGGGAAAATCAACGGAAACCAAATGAGTTGTGAGAGAAGTGGTGGTGGATTTTCCGTCCGTGCCCGTGACTCCGATCAATTTTCCGGAATAGAATGCTCTTGCTAATTCCACTTCGGAAACAACCGGGATGGCGAGAGAATTTGCTTGGGAAATTACCGGATGAGAAGGAGAAATACCGGGACTTTTTACGATGAGTGCGATAGGAAGAAGGTCCGCTAAAATTACATCTTCACCTACGAACATCACATTCGAATCCGGCAAAGCTTCCGAATTGCAAAGAACAGCATTCGCCTGTCTCTCTTTCAAGAGTCGGAGAGCCGCCATGCCGGAAACTCCCCCGCCGAGAACCAGGACTCTTTGGCCTAATAAGGAGGTAGGAAAATTCTTCATCTTGGGGAACTTGGTTGACAGGCTATTTTTTGCATCGAGAATTGTCTCTAAATTATCGCTAAGGGTAGGTTCCTTTGCTCGATCACAAGGTACAGGACGGAGTTCTCATAGTTTACCTCAAGGGACGTTTGGACGTTTCTATCGCAAACGAGGTGGAAGAAAATCTGAACGATCTAATCGATAACCAAGGACATACCAAGGTTATTCTAAATATGCAGGACGTGGACTATATGTCTTCATCCGGATTCCGGGCTTGCATTTCCACACTCAGAAAATTGAACGCGAAAGAAGGCGGTCTTAAAATCTGCGGGATCAAACCGGCGGTTAAAAGAATTTTCGACGTGATCGAACTTACCTCTCTATTCGATATCCGCGAAACGGAAGACGAGGCGCTTCGAACCTTTCGTGCATAAACCGATGATGGCATTACATCGGGTTCTCCAAGAAATCGTAGAAGAAAAAAAAAGGGAAATCGAAACCATTCCCGAATATAATCCTGCTCCATATTCTGGAGTAGGATTGTGGCAATCGTTGCGTTCCCGCAAATTTTCAATTATTTCAGAATGTAAAAAAATGAGTCCTTCTTCCGGGATCATCCGGCAAGAATACGACGCTGTTTCCATCGCCAAAACTTATTCAGAATGTGGAGCCACTGCGATCTCTGTCCTTACGGATAAAAAATATTTCGGCGGATCGCTAGAGGATCTCAAAAATGTTTCCTCTCAGGTCAACATACCTATATTAAGAAAAGATTTTATACTGGATACAAAGCAAATTGCGGAAGCTAGAGAATTCGGAGCGGCGGCAATTCTACTCATCGTCCGTATCCTCACACCTGAAAAACTAACTGAACTGATTAAAGAAGCCAAAAAATATAATATGGATGTTCTGACAGAGATCCATACGGAAGAAGAAGCGATAATTGCCACCAAGGCCGGTGCAAACATAGTCGGTATCAATACTCGTGACCTGGATGATTTTACCATTCATCAAGATCTGGTTCCTAAGGTTGCTTCTAAACTTTCGCCCAATATAGTGAAAGTAGGCGAATCCGGGGTCAAGAGCAAAGCCGATCTAGATGAGTTTCGATCCCATGTGGACGCTGCACTTATCGGGACATACTTTATGGAAAAGGCGGATATCCGTAAGGCCTGGCTGGAACTGTTCTAATACTTTCGAGCTCTTCTATTTTAAAAACACATTCTATCTTTTTCTAAAACATATGTTTGAAGAACTGATCTTCTCCTTTTCGATTGGAAAAAAGATATTGCCTAACGAATTGTGTGGAATGTAAAATGCCCTTTCGTCTTTTTTAAAGCCGGTAGGGAGGTTTTTACATGGCGTTTGAGGAACCAGGAGAAAGTTCGAGTATATTCGGATCGATTGGCGATTCGTTTAAAGGAATGCTGGCCGGGGTAGTGTTATTCCCACTTTCCTTATTTCTAATATTTCAAGTAGAAACTTGCGAACAGGCGAGTGCAGCTCTCAAAGGTGCATTACCTGCGGCGCAAGCAAAACCAGGGATTGCATCTTACGTTACGGGAAAATTGAGCGCCGATACATTAGGCGGTGAGTTCGTAAAACCTGGAAAATATATTTCCTATTCTCAATCTTCCGAAGTATACGCTTGGGAAGAAACTAGCAAAGAAGATTCTAAAACCAAAAAAACTGTCTATGATTGCGAATTGGATTGGATCTCTTCTCCAAAAAATCCCAAAAATTTTAAAGATCCTGCATGTAAGTCCAAACCTTTTTATAAAGCAACCGTAGACGATAGAAGTTCCGTCGCTTCAGATGCAAAAGTAAAAACCGACGAAGGCAAAACATACTCTGTGAATTTGGGCAAAGTGGATCTAACGTCTGCAGTGCCTTCGATAAGTCCTGGCTCAGGTGATTTATCCAAAGGGATTGCTGAAGGAGATTATATCTACTTATCTCAAAAATGCGCGACTGATCAAACTGAAGGTTGCGAAAGGGTAAGTGTATCTCTTGTCCCAGTTCCGGAAGAAAGTATGACTTTTGTAGGATCTGTGAGTGGAAGTTCCATAGCAGAATTCACCAGCGAAGAAGGTAATAAATTTTTAAACGCTTCGGTAGGTGATTTCCAAACTACCATGAAGGATATCCAAAGCGACGATAACACGACTAAATGGATTATGAGAGCAGGTTGTTTGATCGCAATGTGGGTGAGTTTTAATCTTCTCGCAGGACCTTTACTTTCTCTCTTAAGTTTTGTTCCTTTTGTGGGAGAATTGGGAAAAGCTGCACTTTCAATTGTGTTCGGGGTTGTGGCATTCGTGATTACCGCTATTACCATTCTTCTTGTGAAGTTCTGGTATATATGGCTGGTACTGGGACTTGCTGCAATAGGTTACGCTATCTATAAAAAGAAGGCCGCAACAGCTTAATTTTACATATTGAAAATGTAATAAAGAAAAGGCCGGGAAATTTTCTCGGCCTTTTTTGTTTTTAGAAATTTTGCTTTCATGTATGAATGCGAATGGATTTTATGAGAGTAATTTTATAGGAGCCTCTGGCTTTTCCCTCCATAGGAAATTTATGAACTTGAGGATCAAATTAATAATCCTTCTAACGCTTTGTTTTCCAATTTGTTTATTCGGAAAGAATTACAGTGGGAAATACATGAAGATTTCAATTAGTTCGGATTCAAAGGATGTCGTAATCGTAAAATCTAAAGACCCTTACTTTATTCCGGGAGATAAGATTTATCTAGCTTATCATTGCAATTATGAAGAAGCATTTTGCAGCGAGATTAACCTTTTCGAAAGATATATGGATTTGATCGATATTTCCTTCGCTCAAAACAAAGCCATTAATAGTTTACGCTATATTCGAAATGAAAAGAAATATAGAATATTCGCAAACAAAGATGGAAAGATCGAACTAAATGAGATCGTGCATCCAAAAACATATCTAAACTCTAAATTTGTTCGTGAGTATACATGTTCGTTAGAGAATAATTATGCTACCCTTAAAATCGACACGATAAAGTCCAATTTCGAAGTAATATTCAAAGAAACTGTCTCTTTGATACCATTCGACGGTTTAGGATGTGCATCTAATGGTATCATTTGTTTTCCGGTTAAATCTGGCAAAGAAATAGGAATGCTGATAATCTTCGAGAATGAATCATTTATGTTGAAATTAAATGGAATTCCAGGAGAGACATCGAAAGTAGCTGAATTTCAATGCACGTATTAATCGTAATTAGGAGAGTAAGACTTTCGAACATAAGTTCCAAATGAATGAAAACTTTCCGATTCATATTTACTAATAATGAAATCTAAAAAGCCATATTCAGAATATTTATATCTACTCAATAAAAACTTTCCAAAGCGAGCGCTCCTTCATCTCCCAAACACAGATTAAATCATGCTTTAGAACATGATTTTAAGTGAAATTCTGAGAAAATAAGAGACGTATAAGACAGTTAAAAATAACGTACGTTATCCTAAAAAACATCAATTATAGTGAAAAAAGTCCTTGTCTATACCGTTATAATATGTACGAGTATAGCGATCGATACACGATCCGAACAATTGATATAAAAAAAGATTGAAGGTTTTTTGGAACCACGGTATAAATAGAGGCCGTTCTGGTTCTAAAAAATAACAATTGTTCAAAAAAGCGAACATGGACCCAGAGAGGTTTAAGGGATGAAGATGCTGCCAATAGGGGAGACTACAGGGGGAAACATTCGCCTCCTGGATTTTAAGAAAAATATAATTTTCATTTCTCTTATATTATCATTATCCGGAGCCTGCTCTCACGCTGGAACGGACGCTAACGGAATTTCTCAATTCTCAGATAATACCGACGACTACAAAGGCGTTTCTTTATTCAGTTTTTTGAATCCTTATCCAGTGGTGAAGAGCTTTTTCACCACTATGGACCCAGTTGGCTTCAATGAAGCGCTAGGGGACGCACTCTCTCAAGCACCAAGAACAGATAATTTAGGCACGATTCGCGCTTTAGAATCCGCTATGTTGCAGAGTAGGACTAGCGTCCAAACCCTTTCTTTGGGTCTTGCGGATATGATCGAAAAGATGCAGACTTCGAATCCTGCTGCATATTCTTCTATTCAGCCGGTCTTCGAAAAGATCCGTCATTATAAAAAACCTGTGGTTCGTAATCTTATGCCTATCGGAGCGAACCAACTTTTAATCGAATACAATACTAAGACTGCGAATCAAGTCGCCACATCTATCCACGACACTGCAGATCTTTTGGTCGATCCTGATACTGTGGATACTCTCCATGATATAGAAGATTTTCTTTATAAAGGATTACGTAAAAACACTACATTCCGCACGGGAGTGGAGAATCTGTTAGGAGGATTTTTTGCTCCTTCTCTACTCACGGATCGTACTTTAAAAGAAGGTTTTATCTCCCTTGTTTATGATTTCGGCGAGATGATGTATAAGGCTGCCGGGTTCGAGGATCAAATGACTCCTCAAACTTCATTTAAGAATTTTATAATAAACGCAGAGAACTTTTTTACTGCAAATACCGTTTCTCCTGCCGAGCCTAGTGCTAACGAATATTCTACAAACACTGCTTATAATTCTCCGGGAGGCTCTTTAAAACCTGCTGAATTGAGAACAATGTTGCAAGACTTGTTTGTAACGATTAAGGGACTAATTTTTGCGCAGGGAGATGTAACTGTAAACGTTCTGAAAGAGACCGCTAAGAATGCATACTTGCTGGATTTTATGCGTAATTCTTCCGGTTCCAGCCAGACTTTTAAGGACCTTTTGCAATTAGATGGAGATGGACGTAATCGCCAGACCGACGTGGAGAGCCGTCCTGTTTCTTCTCTTGAAACCCTCTTCATTATTTTGACTCTTGCTGATAATTACGGTTACAGATGGAATCCGGCTCAAACCACTCATAATGCTCTAACGGATACAGGACCTTTCACTACAGGAGGAGAGTTAACTCTGGGTGATGCAATGTTCAGTATGGGATCTGTTATCGGGTCCGGTGACTCATTCAATTTTAAGAATATTACTGAATTGAGCCGCACAAGTTCCAAGGTGTTTAGGGACGGTTCGGTCTATAAAATAGGTTTCAATACTAGAGTTTTATCTATTTTAGAAGCTGCTTCTCGCGGAGAAGCCCAACAAATTACAGATCCTGCAAGTGAAGCAACTTTCGATAAATTATATAATAAGACAGTCCCTTGGATGTTGGATTGGATCGTTAAAGTTACCTTAGAAGGATATGGCCCTTATTACAGCCAAACAAATGGTGGAGGACAACCGATCGCTCCTAACGGGAGTCTTTTGCAATATCAGCCGAGCTGGAATACTTCCAAATATTATGTACAGATCGATCCGGGAACTGGCGGTGAAAGGCGCATTTATCTCGGAGGAGTGGATCAAACTGCCGCTTCTGCCGTTTTACCGGATAAAGGATTCTATTCAATAACTGAAACAATGCCAGCACCGATACAAGTTGCGAGTGCAGAAGAGGCATTTTATAAAAACTTACAATGGTTATTGTACGAAAAAAGATTCGTAGCTGTCCTTCCTGTAAGGGCTAAGTTAGCTGCAACAGTTACCTACCAAGAGGCATTATTCATCACAGCGATCGGAAATGGGATCATGGGGATGATGAACCTTAGTCCGAATTGTGGTCCTTTAAAAGATGACTGCACAAATTTCAACGGGTTTTGGCAGAAAAAGGGAACACCACTTAAATCTTTTGATTCAAGCACACAGGCAGGTCCTTGGGTTGTCCTAGATACAAATCTCCAGGATTTATCGAATGAGCCTGGTGATTCGGTATTCTTTGTAGAAGGTTGGGGATACGGTTTAGCAGGTAATGAAGGTTTCCAAGTCACTGCAGTATATTCCGCATTATTCCCTCTTTTGATCCCTGATCCAACGACTGTGTATGGAATGATCCCTCCTGTAATTTCCCAAAATGCTGGTGTGATCAAACAGCTTGGTTTCTTAGGAACTACGGATACTTCTGCTTCTCAGGTAAACACAAACTGGAGCAAAAGAAATCGTCTGACTCCGTTTATAGTGTCATTGGCGAAAGCTTTAGGGGATGATGCTAAAAGTGATCCCAACCCGCTGCATCCAAGAAACCCTTATAAACTATTTACTGGTCTTGCGGAGATCTTCTCTCGTCCTTATGTTTACTATGGCCCGGATCAAACCTATGGACCTAATGGAGTATATGACTCTAACGTAAGTCCGATCCAAGGAACCGGAGTACCTTCTCCAGGACCTTCTTTCGTTCAAATCAGAACTGTTGGGATTAGTTCCGGTTTGCGAAATCCGAAAGCCACTCCTGTAGAATACAAACCTTCTAAAAACTACAGATCACTCTTAAGTGTTTTAATCGAAGGGACATCTACTCCGACAAGCACCGATCGTAATCGTATGACGGACGGTCCTTTGGATCTATTAAGTAAAACTGATATTCTTTCCGGATTGATTAAGTTCACTACAAATCTCGGGGATCCTGCGAAAACGGATGCAAGAGACAAGGTGATGGATGGTCTCTCCGGGATCTTGGGTCAAACAAAACTTTGGTCGGATTGTGGTGGAGAAGCGAGTTTCCAAACCAACTGTCCGAACCAATTTGCAATTGATGAAGGGATTGATTGGCTGGTCTTCCGTGTTGCCGATAAATACGACGATCGTCCTCGTAATGATTTATACGATCCTTCTTGGGTGAAAGTGGACGATTTAGTAAGAAGAATTCGTGATTACGTTTCCAGATCTTCCGGTTGGTCTTTGGTAAAATCCCTGGATTTCCTATTAGATCTCTTGTTGGATATCCAACTCACAGCCTCTGAAATTACGAATACTTTGGATCTTCTTTCTTCTCTATTCTATGTTGGAGATGTGAGTGATCCGAACAATTCTGCTCTCGATACTCGAACTTATACTATTTCGGATATTGTTACAACAAGCCTTCCTCCTGTTTTGGATTCTATGGCTCCTTACGGAAGGAACTTGTATGCAACAGGTTACCAATTGGGTAAACCGGGAAGCTTCTTCAGTTTCTTGGAGAAGAATGCGAACATGTCTTCTCAATACACTGTGGAAGAACTATTCGAAAATACTAAAGTACTTCTGAGATCCGATATGATCCAAACTTCTCTGATGGATAACAGGGCGTTCCTGTATTCTGCGGGAACTTTGATTGGATTATTCGGTGATATTTATGAAAGAGGTCGTCGTTTCTCCGGATCCGATGCCTTCTTCTATGACAATTGGAATAATGGACAGCCCACGTCGACGTACTGGGACGATCTGAATGCGATATTCTCACTAAGATGAAAAATAGATATATAACGGGACTACCGACACAAATGAAGATGCAAACATTCAAAGGATTTTTAATTTTCGGTTTCGCTTTACTCTTCGTATCCATTGGATGCGGGGGAGAAAAACAAGGAAGCCTATCCGATTCTATTTTTGCAAGTCTCGGGATCGCTTCCGATTCAGGTGGAAGTATTCCGACTAGTGCCTCTTTAACTCCTTATAAGGATACTGACGAGCCTGCTACTCTTCCTGTGGATTTCGGAACTGCAGGTCCCCAAGCATTATTAAATCTTTCTTCTACCGATCAAGTGGATCGTTATAAAAGTTTGGAGATTGTTTTCTCCGAACCTATGACCCAATCTACAGTGAACGGTGATTTTATTTTGAAGGAAAAGTCCGGAACATTATTACCTGGTCCGGCCGTCGAAAAGGGCGGATCCTTTTACTGGAAATCCGGCGGGCGATTGATCTTCGACCCATACAAAGAACTAAAACCGAATACTACTTACCAACTCACTCTAACCGGCGCTTCTAAAGGTTTAGAAGGCGGAGATCTTCAAGCTTATACTATTGAATTTACTACCGAGCCTGATTATCTGATCAACGCTACGTTAAACGGAACAGCAGTTGGTCCAGCGAACTCTTCTAAAGATTTAACTTATTCGGATGCTTCTCCCGGAACGATCGCGATGAATTTGAACGCTAGTTTTACTTCTCCGATCAGTGGTGCGAATTCTATTCAGTCAATCAAACTGAAACATTTAAGTTCTACTGCAGAACATGTGATCTGTGCTGCTCCTCCTTGTGATATGACTGCGGCTCTTGCTTCTTCTTTAAATTTGAACACTTTTTCCGGAGCTAAAGCTGGACTGAAACCGTTCCAAGGCGGAAATGCTTATATCTTTGAGATCACTACTACAAGTGGTAAGGTATTTAGGAGATCTTTCGGATTCAATTACGGAAAAGTAAATACTACTCCGTATGCGATGATCACAAATGGTGCGGCTGCAATCGTAGACGAGACACAAGCTTTAAAATTATTCGGTCAAATTTTAGAAAGATTCACTAAGAACGATTATAAGATCACAGGTAAATCTTTTTCAGATTTTTCGAATACTCCTAAGAGTACTGCGAAAAGAACCAGCTATTGTATAGATTATCATTCAGAAATTAATTTTATCCGTAGTTTCGGAGATTCCACCGACCCTGAAAACGGCGATGGATATTGTGGTGGAGCAGGGGTAAATCCAGGAGCGTTCGTAGGTAACGGATGTTTCTTAGGCTGTTCCGACTTTGACATGGATGTTTACATCACGGGGGTCAATATTCCTCCAACTACAGGAGCGGACCCTACGGTCACCGCGGGTCTGAGTATCCCTGCGAACAATAACCTGAAGATAAACATAAATGGTCGCAAAGCTATCATCAATCTTGCCATCATTGCAAGGAATAGAAACGCCATAGGTATTGGACTGGTAGGTTCCGGAAGTAAGTTCTATTTCACCACCATCGCGGAAGTGAATTTGAATGAAACTGCGAATCCTCGTGCTGCTGTTGCAAACACGAATACTGTGGTTGATACTAACGGAGAATTTAATATCGCTATTAAAACTCCGTTAACATTAGCTGCTCTTCCTGCGAACACTACTTCAGATAATTTTTATACTAAAGAATGGTCTGACCACTTGCGTGTAAAAAATAATGCCGGCGATCTGGATTCAGTAGACTATGTGGATTCTACTTCCTGGGCTGCGGACCTTCTGTCCTCAGTAACTGCATCTATCGCGAACGGTATGGTTCCTGCGCTAAAACCTGCGATCACTCAGTCTATGCTAAAGGACATCGTGCAGAAGGTTGCGCCTAACGCATTGAACGCAGTCGTGACCTCTCTTGCAAATCCTGGGTTGGATGTTATATTGCCGGATTATCTTCCTGCGCCACTCCAAAGTTTTCCGCTCTCCTTAAAGTTAAAATTCCAAACGGATGTGGTTCCTACTGTTTCAGGAGCGAACAAAGGACTCGTTGGTTCTGCTTCTGTAGCTTTGGTGGCTAAAAATCCACTCATAAATACTGATCCGAATTATCACGGGCATCAGTTGACTTCCGGTTTTGTGAGTACTCGTCCTATTCCTTCTGCGGATGCTCTCACTAAAACTTTCCCATTCTCGAAAAGTTCCACAAACCCTGGACTTCTTTTAACTCTGACTGCAGACACTGTTACTCAGGCGGCTTATAGTCTCTGGCAAAACGGTGCCTTAAATTTAAGGATCAATAAACAGTTTATCGACTCAATCACTGCATATGCAGGTTCTGATCCTCTCTTCCAGTTGACACAGGAACTTGTGAAAGTTGGGACTCTTCTCAATATTTTAGCTCCGGGTAGAAAAACTTTAGTTGGTTTGAATCCGAGCGATTCTTCCAAACTTATCCAAAACGTACAATCTATGGATGATGTGGATATAGATGTGTATGCGATCCATGCTCCTAACGGTGAGTTCAAGTTCGGTGGCGCAAGTGCTATTCCTGCGCTTGTTGTGAACTTTACGGATTTGGAATTGAGAATTTATGGAAGAAGGCCGAACGGAACTCAGATAGGATATCCTACATTGAGTTCGATTACCTGTTCTTCTGCCGCTGCGGATGGAGCTTCCAACAGTTGTCGCTATCTTCTGAACACTGTGCGAGTCAGTATCAAAGGAGATGGTTCTTTCAATTTTATCCCGTTCGATAATCCGGACCCGATCGGAAAACCTCAGTATAATAATTTGAACGCTATGAGTCTTGTGATCAAAAAAGATGAGACCAGCATGGCTTATACTCTGGACATTTTGGAAGGAAATTCAGTGAATCCATTCGGCTTGGATCCTAAGGGAATTTTCCAAGTGGTGGATCCTTTGATCCGATCTCTGATCATTCCTTTGGTGAATAACGTATTACGCCAGGTGCCTTTACCTAAGTCCCTGAATGTTTCTGCGATTACGAATTATTCTTCGGGTGCAGTATGTAATCTTCAGTCCACTACGGATAAGTTGAAACTGATCACTATTCCGATCCCGAATACGGAGCCTTATCCGTATCTGTTCGGAGGTCTTCAGTTCCAAGGAGCGGCTGCTACTAATCCTGGAACGGTGGTCCAATGTCCTTAAGGAATTATATAAATAAGAATATAAGAGGATAGTATAAATATTTAATATTATAAAAATAGAATAAATCCTAAACCAAGAGTTTTCTCCAAAATTGAAAATAAACTCTTAAGGGCGGGACCGATTTACGAAAGAAGAAGGTCCAGTCCGAGGTTGGATAGGCACTGACGAGTGCCGATTCCGGCCGAATTCGAACGATATCATGCGATTGAAGACTGGAGAAAAAAAGATGGTTACCGGATTTGGTGAAAGAGATAGAATTTTTATTAAACGGACGGTTGTTATAACTTGTCTGGCGGTCCTTCCTATACTTTCAGGATGTAAAGAATCTGAAAAAGCAGGAAGCGCACTGGATTCATTCTTTAGTTCTATTGGGATCCCAGTAGATGGAGGCGGTTCCGTTCCTAAAACCGTCAATAATATCAATTATACTGAAACTGATACTCCAGCCACATTGCCTGTGGATTTTGGTACTACCGGTCCCCAAGCTTTATTAAATCTTGCAGCATTCGATCAAGTGGATAGATACAAAAGTTTGGAGATTGTTTTTTCCGAACCTATGGATCGGAACACGGTGTTTACCAGTTTCTCCTTAAGAGAAAAAACTGGGCCTTCTAGTTTTGCTCCTTTGCCAGGCCCTAGCTCTCCGGCTGCGGAAAGTAAGGGGGGAGTCTTTTATTGGAAATCAGGCGGGAGGTTAATCTTTGATCCGTACAGGGAACTTAAATCGAATACCACCTACCAATTATCTTTAACCTCAGATGCCAAAGGGATCGAAGGAGGAACGTTAACTGCTTATACTACAGAGTTTACTACCGAACCGGACTATTATGTTACGATGAGTTTGAACGGAAAATCTGTGGGACCTGGTAATACGGTAAACGACCTTACATTTGCGGATGCGCTTCCTGGAACCTTATCAATGAACTTGACAGCAAGTTTTACAAACCCTGTAGCAGGAACGAATTATATTAAATCTATCAAACTGAAACATATGGGGTCTTCAGTTACTTACGATATATGTAATGCACCTAGTGTTCCTTGCGATATGACGAATGCTCTTGCTTCTTCTTTGAATCTGAACGGCCTCTCGGATGGATTAAAACCTTTTCAAGGTGGGAATTCCTACGTGTTCGAGATCACCAATTCTGCAGGTAAGTTATTCCAAAGAAGTTTTGGCTTTAATTACGGAAAAGTAAATTCGAATCCTTATAATATTCTCACCAAAGGGGCCGCGGCGATCTTGGACGAGGCCCAGACATTAAGATTATTTGGCGGAGTGTTGGAACGTTTTGCTAGAGGGGATTTTAGGATCAAAGATTCGGCTGATAATGTGGTAAAAACTTTCGCGAACTTTTCGAATGCACCTACTTCCGGTACAAAACGATCCGGATATTGTATGAACTACGACTCTTTCAACTTCATTAGAAGTTATGGAGACGCGAGTGACTATACCATCGCTACTTTCCAAGACGGATATTGTGGACCGAATGGAACGGGAAGTAACCAAGGAGCGTTTACAGGATACGGATGTCCTCCTCTAAGCGACTGTATGAACTTCGATGTGGATGTATATATCACAAGTGTGAATATTCCTACAACTGTTGGCGCAAGCACGACTAAGGATTGTAATAATTTAGATATTACTGCGACTGAGAATATCAAAGCGTGTTTGAAAGTGAACGGAAATGGGGACCTCGGCGTAACTTTGAGAGGAAAAGTTGCAACCATTGGGCTTATAGTAGTCGCAAGGAACCAAGGAGATATTGGAGGTTTTCTTTGCGGACTTGCGGGTTCTTGTGCAGGAACCTTATTTTCCTTTAGTATGACTTCCGATCTGAACTATAATGTGACTGTAAAACCGGTTCGCACTTCAAAAGCACGCACTACTTCCAGCGTGGATAGTAATGGAAATTTTGTGATCCAGATCAAAACACCATTTTCTCCTACGGATCCTGATACTGGGAATTTTTATGTTTCTGAATGGGCGGTAAATCTTACCACTCACGATATCGTTCAAAGAAGTTCCGGTTCTTGGTTGGCAAACCTGATCACTTCGATCGGTACCGATTTGGCGAATAGTATGGTGGCGGCTCTTGCTCCGAAGATCACTCAAGCAATGTTAGGTGATGTGATCCAAGGTGTGGCTCCTAAAGCATTGAATTCTGTGGTTCAATCTTTAAAAACTCCAGGTTTGGATATCACACTTCCGAATTACTTACCTGCCCCTCTTGCTAATTTCCCTTTAACTCTTCAGTTACAAGTGGAACAGGATGCGGTTGTTAGGATGAGCGGATCGAATAAAGCAGTCGTTGCCTCAGCTGATCTAGGTTTAGTAACTCCTGCAGCAAGCAGACTTCTTAATACGAATCCCAACTATCACGGCCAAAGTGGTGCAGTGGGTTTTGTGAGTACTCGGCCTGTGCCTACAACCCAAGCTCTAACAGGAGAATACGCTTTTAATAATAGTGCCGCAAATCCGGGCTTACTTCTCACCTTAACTGCAGACACTGTCACACAAGCAGCGTTCAGTCTTTGGCAGAATGGTGCATTGAACTTAAGGATCAATCGTCAATTCATAGATACGATCGTTGCTTATGCAGGTGATGATCCTCTCTTCCAACTGACTCAGGAGCTAGTGAAAGTAGGAACTTTGATGAACGTACTTTCTCCGGGGCGTCCGCTTAATGGATTAAATCCAACCGATCCTACTAAGCTTATACGCAGTGTGAATTCTACTGACGATGTGGATATAGATGTGTATGCAATCCATGCTCCGAATGGCGAATTTAAGTGGGTAGGGAGCGCGGCTCAGAAGCCTACATTGGTGGTTAACTTTACGGATCTAGAATTAAGGATTTTCGGAAGAAGGCCAAATGGGACCAATATAGGAACAGATGCCGCTCCGGTAATTTGTAGCAGTGCTGCTGCAGATACTGCCGCGAATAGTTGTCGTTATCTCTTGAATAAAGCAAGAGTAAGTATCAAGGCGGACGGAGTTTTTGATTTCGTACCATTTGTGAATCCTACCGGGAACACTACTTACGATAAGCTCAACGCTCTAAAATTGGTATTGAACAAGGATGTCGGTAAGATGTCCTATACTCTGGATATCTTAGAAGGAAATTCATTCAACCCATTCGGTTTAGATCCGAAAGGGATATTCCAAGTAGTGGATCCGTTGATACGTTCTTTGATCGTTCCTTTGGTGAATAACGTTTTAAGACAAGTGCCTTTACCGAGGACGTTGACGATCAGTTCCTTGTATCATCCTACAAATAATACTACCTGTAATATAAAGGCGGATACTGATAATCTTATGTTGAGAACTTTCAACGTAACCCCAGGTTCTGAGCCTTATCCGTATCTGTTCGGTGCATTACAATTCCAAGGAGCAGCGGCTTCTAATCCTGCTTCTACGATTGTCTGCCCTTAAGATAAAAAAAGAGGCTCGGAACTCCGAGCCTCTTATACATTTCAAAATTGTCCTAAAAGATTTACATTTTTCCTCCGCCGTAAGTCTCATCGCTTGGAACGGAGTCATCCGGAGTCCAGCCTTGAGGCGTGTGGCAGGATAAACAATTCTTTAAGGAAATATTCTTTTTCATCAGATCCTTGAATGGAGGAAGAGATTTAAATTTTACTATAATTCCTTCGTAAGAGCTTCTTTTCGGTTCTTCTCCGCCACCAGGATAATAACCGCCATTTCCTTTTTCTTGCATGGTCCCGTCTTTCGGATCACCTGTCCCATTCATCAAAACCTTACCTTCACAAGTGCAGAAGGAAGAATCCTTGGTTTTATGGTCGTGGAATGCGGAGAATGCAGTCCCTCTTACGCCCGCAGTAGTAGTAGGAGTGCTGACCTCGAATTTTTTACCCTTTAGGTTTACGAGTTGGAACCAAGCAAATCCACTCTGTACTTCCAGTTTACCGTCTTTTGATTCGTTATACAGACTGGAAATTTTTAATTTTGTATTCGGCAGGACTTTAAACTCGGAACCCTTATAGAGTAGTGTTGTTTTAGAAGCGTTCCCTGTAGAAACAATATCTCCTTCTGAAACATAGTCACCTTGTTTTAGAATGTTCCAGCTTCCCTTGCCGCCTTTTTGCAATTGTACTTTTCCAATAAGGAAGGAAACTCTTGCGTCCTTCTCCTTATTCTCTTGGCTAACTAAAACCAAGGAACCGATGGAAAGCACCAGGCTTAATATCATCCAAACTTTCAGTTTCATAAACTTCTCCTTAAAATTCGATGGTAGTCCAAAGAGTTAATTCTTTGGTCAGGCGGCCATAGGATACGATCCCGTTATTTGCTCCGCCTTGGAATTGTTGTAAATACTCCGCTTTGGTCCTTTCATTTCCGGACCCGTCCACATAGGATTGTTCTCTGTCACCGTCTTTGTCCCTGTTCCTAGACTCTGTGTATCCGATAGAAACACGTAAGGAATCCGTAATATTCCATTCCGCGAATACAGAACCTCTTCTAAACGAGGAACGAACGGAATAACCCGAAGAATTCACCAGAGGTCCAATGGTATTGGTTTGTATATTCCAATAATCCGATTCAGGACTTCCTGGCATGACCTGGTTTATCTGAGTTCGGTTTGCGGCGAGCACTCCGTCTCTTCCGCTTCCTCCTTCTAATCTGCCCACGATCCTAAAATCTCCCCATCCTAAAGACAACCAGGCGTAAGCAGCTGTTCCAGTCGAATCCAAACCCGGGGTCACAGCACCGAAAGGTTTGGAAACGTCTCTGACTTCTCCGCCTTTTTGTTTTCTGAACACATATCCTAGTCCGAAGTTAAGAATTTTTTTACGATCAAAATTAGCTTCCACAGCATAAGAGTCACTTTCTAAGGAACGAACATCTTTTCTGAGGGTGGTAGAAGGATTATTATCCGACGCAAGACAAGCTGTGCCTTCCCTGCAATCGGATGAAGCGGCACCTGTTAAATTAGCCGATCTATAGAAGAAATGAAGACCGATCCTATTCTCATCACCTATCTTAGGTTCATAAGAAACTCTGGAAGAAAGATCGAAACCGGATGAGTCTGTGTTTTGTGTCTGTCTGTAACCTTCTCCATTGGAAAGAATAACTTGAGCGGATACAGTATCCCATTTTCCAGTTCCGCCTAACCCAATATCGGCGGGAGCAGGCGCAAATCCCAAACTTTCAAGAGGTCCTTTGTCCACATATCTCCATCTCCAATAGTTTTTCCATTGGGTATATGTATGCGGTAGTTCCTGCATTCCGAAAGTTAGTGAATATTCTCCAAGTCCTGTTTCCCAAGTTTTGCGGATAAGAGCCCTCCTGATCCCCAAAATATAAGGATTGGATTTAACTCCTCCATCCATTCTTGTGTCCGCGCTTACTTGAGCAGAACGTAATAATTCTCCCCATAATTCCAGGCTGACCCCTGTTTCTTTAAATTCTTTATTAATAGTTAAGAGTGTCCAAGGGGTGGAGAAGCCGGGCTCTTCATTCGGATACGCGTTAGTAAGACCGGAACCACCGTCTCTCATTCTCTGGTTATAAGAAGGGGAAAGAATACCACCTATCTTCAAACCGTAAAAACCGTCCGGTTCGTCTTTCTTAGCGGTAACGATTTCCTCTGCGGATAAATGTACAGATCCCATAATAAAACATGCTGCGGTGATCAGTTTTCGAATAGATGTCTTTTTCAAAGAGGTCCCCCTCGATTACTTGCCGACAAAAGTCGTAAAGAAAAAATTTCGTTTAGATAAACCTATCCTTACTCTCTTGTCTACCAGACTTTGTATTTAACAAGCGGGTCGATCCGATTTCTGTAGTTTCCATTCGATTGGAATAAACGATACTTTCCCTGGAATAAGATTGTAAAAAGGGGATCGACGGGTTAAAAGAATAGAGGATCAGTGGAGTCGGAATCGGAAAAAATTTTTCGATCGTTCTTTGTATGCGCACTTTTAAGATATTGTTCTGGTTAACCATAAACACAGTGATCGGCACAATGAATTCGTTGTTAGTCGCTCATAATTCCAAAGCTCCTTTCTGGAAGGTGTTCTTAGCCACCCAGGTAACCACACATTGTGTATGTTCCATAGTGGAGTTTTCCGTAGAATTTTTGAACCGACTGAATAGAGGCGCATTCTTTACCGGGGCCTTTTTGGTCGTCGCTTCTGCGATAGCATCCATCCTGGGAGTTGCGTCAGGCGGAATCATTCATGTATTATTATTAGCCGGAGAAGGAGTCGAAAGGCCCCACGGAGGATCATACAATATTCTTCTGAGCAGCTTAATACTTGCCTTATTCATTTCCTTTTTAGAAAAATCCATGCAAATCCTGATAGAAAGAAGGAAGAAGATGGAAAGCGAACTGAAGGATATCCAATACAGGACCTTTCAAAATCGGATGGATCCGCATTATCTGTTCAATACTTTGAATACAATACATTCTTTGCTTGTAACAGATCCTCAAAAGGCAGATAACGCTTTAATTTTGCTTTCCGAAACATACAGATTTTTATCCGATAGGATCTTCGAAAAAACCATTCCTTTCTCAGAAGAATGGGACTTTACAGTAAACTATCTGGAATTGCAAAGAATACGATTTTCGGATTCTTTAACGATCAAGATCAAGAAAGTAGGGGACTTTTCCAGACTTAGGATACCTCCTTTAACCTTACAACCATTAGTCGAAAATAGTTTTAAGCATGGTTTAGAAAATCGTTCCGAGGCAGGGATATTAGAGATCAGTGCGACCGAAAGTTTCGGAAGAATAAAAATAGAGATTAAAAATAACGGGAACGAAAAACAAGAACATCATTTGTTACCTGAATATAAGAAATCCGAATTTTCTCGTACATTAAACAATATAAAATCCAGATTAGAGTATAATTTCGGCGAAGCGGAACTCAAATTAGAAAAAGATAAATTCGGAATCACCACATTAAGATTGGAATTCGCATCAAGATGAATAGCTCGCTATATAAGGTTTTAGTGATAGAGGACGAGGTCCCTGCCAGGGACCTTCTACGTAAATTTTTGGAAAGTTGGCCCCAATTTGAAGTAGGTGGGATCGCAAGAACAGGTTCCCAGGCAATCGACCTTCTCAAAAAAGAGAAATTCGACCTAGTCTTTCTGGATATCAATCTACCTGAAAAAACAGGACTACAGGTTTTAGAAGAGATAGGTGAAAATCTTCCGGTATTAGTATTTACCACTGCATACAGAGAACATACGCTCAAAGCATTCGAAGTCGGAGCCTGCGATTATCTTTTAAAACCGTATACGAAGAAGAGATTTTCTGCATGTATGGAAAGAGCACTTCATCATCTACAGTTAAAATCCATTTCTAATTCAAGGGCCAGTGGCGAGCCTGATCCAGTATTCGTTTTTCGTGATGGAGGTCTGATCCACAGAGTTTTGTATGCGGATCTATACTATCTCACCGCAAATGGAAAACGTTCCGTTCTTCATACTAAGGACGGAGATTATGAAACCGCCAAATTGCTCGGCGATTTAGAAAAAGAATTACCTAAGACTGATTTTTTACGGATCCATAGAAAGCATATGGTAAATCGTAGTCTTGTCTCCGCAGCGAAATCCCAAGCGGGCGGCGCCTATACAATTTATCTGAAAGACGAGGACGAGACCAATCTTCCTGTCGGAAGAGAATTCGTGGATGGTGTGAAAGGGTTATTCGGAAAGTGAAGAGGAAGGGACTGTAGGAGTTCCTACAGTGGCTTTAAAACCGCCCCCGCCCTGCATTGGGTGGGGGGAGTGGCCCGTGGGAGAGCGCTTACACGCAATATCACAAAATCCTTCCTCCGTCAACAAAATCCCTCACCACAAATCCTTGTAGGAATTCCTACAAACTGAACTTATTCCTACCAAGGGATCTCTTTCTTATCTCTCAGAAAAATTCCCGAAGGACCGCTCTTATCCAATTGCGCCGCCCATACAATTGTCTCCGCGCCGTGTTCCACGGAACGAGTTGCGGATTTACCGCCCATATCAGTTCTGACCCAACCTGGACAAACAGAATTCACTTTGATATCTTTGCTGGAAGATTCGGAATGAAGAATCCTCGTAAGCGCATTCAATGCAGTTTTGGAGATACGATATGCGGAATATCCTGAACTCATATCATAAAGTTGTCCCATACCGGAACTTACGTTTACGATCCTACCATAGCCGTTCTTTTTCATTACACCCAATATCTTTTGAGAAAGAAGAAATGGCCCGATCAGATTTGTATCCAAGGTTCCTTGCAACATTTCTAAAGTGGTATTTTCGATTGGACCGCTATCCAGATACACACCCGCGTTATTTACAAGAATGTCGATTTTGGGGTATTTAGAGAGAACTTCTTTCAGGAAATTTTGGATGGAATTCGGATCGGAAACATCCAAGGCAAAACTTTCCGCGGAACCTCCTTCTTTTCGGATGAAGGATGCAGTTTTTTCAGAGTTTTCTTTTTTGCGGGAAGCACAGATGATATGGATCCCAGATTTGGAAAGTTGTTTAGAAACTTCTTCGCCTATACCTCGGCTTGCGCCTGTAACGATTGCAATTTTTTTGTCCATAAGACTTGGACTAATCTTTGAACCAATTTTTATATTTAAAATATAAGATCATAACGCCTGGAATGGCTAACATAGTGGTTAAAGAAGCGCTCAGGATCAGCCTACTCTCATAGGGAAGTTCGGTAAAATTCATCCCGAAAAACCCGGTCAAGAATGTGAGTGGCATAAAGATCATCGAAACCAAGGTTAACCGTTTGATGATATCGTTGGTTCTTTGGGATAGAATGGAAAAATAAGCATCCATAGAGTTTCCGATCAGATCCCTATCCATATCAATAGTTTCGACAAGTCTACTCAAATGATCATACACGTCCCTAAAATAGAAACGAACTCTTTCCGAGAGAAATTTGTCCTCGTGCCTCATGATCAAATTGAGCACTTCTCTTTGGGGAGAAAGTACCCTCCTCATTCTCACCAAATTTCTTTTCACATATAAAATATTCGTAATGAAGTCAGGTTCTATATTGCTGATCAGGATCTGATTTTCCAGATCGGTGATTTGTTCAGAGATCTGATCCAAGATCGGAAAATTGGAATCCACCAAAAGATCGAACAACAAATACAAAACATGATCCGTTCCCTTGGAGGCAAAATTCTGCTCTGTAAGAGTTCTGTTCCAAAGGGAATCTATCAGAGGTTCCTTATGTTCATGAACGGAAACGATAAACTTACGATTGAAAAATACATGCGTTTCGGTTGTGGAAAAAGACTGTTCTCCTTCCGATCTAAAACTATGAAGGACCATAAACGCATGGTCCTCATAATCTTCGAACTTCGGTCTTTGGTTTCTGTTCACACAATCTTCTATCGCGAGATCGTGGAATCCGCAATTCCTAGACAAAAAGATTAGATCTTCCGAGGTTGGATTTTCTACATCGATCCAGACTTTTTCTTTGTTTAATGCCTTCTTGAGGGAGAAGTTCTTAAAGAAAGGAGCATCGGTTCTATGAGGAACAGCTTTAGTAGTAGAATTTTTTTCTTTGGGAGTGGGGAAGGAAAGAAAACGTATCATCTAATTGTCCTAATACGATTTTTTTCCGAGAGCTTCTTCAGCTTTAGGTATTCTCCAATGCATAAACTATATATGCACGGAAATCTTCCAGAGTAAATTCTCTCTTATTAGTCAAATGATTGATCATATAACCAATGATAGCAGATGTAAGATTTTTCACTTCGAATTCGGTATAATTAGGCTTTAAAGCTAGGATAATCTTTTTGGAGTTTTCGTAAAAGATCAGATTCACCAGATGAATATTTCGTTTTTTTAATCTATGGATCTTTGGCTGGAGCATAAGACTCCAATACAGACGGAGATATTCTTCATTCTCCTTTACTAGCTTAATGATCTGCCCGCCTAAGAATTGAATAAGTTCCGCTCTATTCTCCGTAGAATTCAATTTTTCGGGGAGATATTTTTTTAAGATCTTATCATGTGACTCGATAATCCCTTCTAAAATAGATTCTTTGGATTCAAAATAACGATAGGCAAGACCCAAAGATAAACCGGCTCTCTGGGCGATTTGCCTCATGGTAGAGCCGTGATACCCTTGTTCTGAAAATAATTTGAGGGAAGTTCTTAAGATTAGGTCTCTTGTATCTTTGGCCATTGTTTACCGAATGGAATAGAGAACCTTTCTGGATCCGATCCTTTCTCGATTGGTTTCCATTCTATTCTTATAACCGTAAGCCTTCTCAGGTTTTAAAAGAGAGAACAGATCGTACAATTCGATCTCGAATTGGAGCATAACTTCTGCTACTTCTTCCGGAAATTTTTCCAAAGATTTCATGGCGTCCACACAAACATGTCTGGAGTTGATCTTATCAGGACGGATCTCTTCAGCGATCTTTCTGAAATTTTGTTTAGTGATTGTTCCACCGACGGAAGTTTTTTTACCTCTGTCTTTGGATATAGCAATGATAGTGCGAGTGACTTTCATCACTTCTTTATCATCAGGGATCATTCCCATAGAAGAAGAAAGATCCGATCTTGCGGCAGTAACCTGATCCAGATCTTCGAAAGCGCTCGAGTCAGCGATCTCTAGTAAATTTTTATAACCTGTGATCGTCTCCAGGTTGATTGCCTTAGTAACTTTGGAAAAAGTCACTGGGCTAAGCATACTTTTGAGAGTAGAAATAAAGTTTTTGAGAGCATAAGAAGATTCGATCATAGGTGCGGAAATCCCTTCGATCTCTTCCTTAACAAGCATACGGATATCGGTTCGGGCCTCGGGCCCACCGATCTTAACAGTGACCGGAACCAAATCTTTAGCCACGATATGAAGCGCTCGGATCTCGTCCGAATCCATATCTTCCGTTTCCGTGCCTCCTTTCAATCCAACAATAGGATAGCTCTGTTTCAGAGAAATCAGGTGGCGGCGAAGTTCGATAATTTTGCGGTCTATCTGCTCTTTCACGTTTCTAATATCGTCCTTTTTAAAAAAACAGTAAGGATTTTTAGGAAAAAAGGGAAGGGCCGCGTCCTCGGACCAGGCTCTCACCTCCGGTCAAAAAATCGAAAAAGCGATTTTTTGACCCCGGTTCGATCCTTCGCGGGGGAGGTGTGGAACTTATTGTATGATCGCGAGGATCTGACTATCTTGTGTTTTCAAAACTTTCTTTGCTGCCGGCTCTAAGCTTCTTCTTTTTTTTCGGATGTTCCGGAGAGGACATAGACGAGATCAAAGGAAAGAAGAAGGAAGAATTCAATCCGGTCGCTAATTATATTGTTTGCGTAGCTTCCACTCAAGCCTGCATAGATGCCCAAGGGGAGGATTGTTTTATTACGAAAAATGATCCTCAATATTTTACTGCTGGAGGTGGTGGGGTGGAGGCATTCTGTTTCGATAGAACTGCTGAAACTTATCTAGTTACCGAAACCGGAAGTATGTAAAGAGGGTACTCAGTCTTCCGAATTGACGGAAAATGCCGATCTCGTATCAATAGACCTATGAGCCAGCCGAAGGGCAGTACCTTTTTAAAAAAACTTCCTACTTGGATCCATGAAATCTTTGGAGAAGAATCTGTAGATTCCACTCTCTCCTTCTTTTTTATCGTTTTATTAGTTTTAGCTTTTAAATCCTCAGTCTTGGATGCGAATAATATTCCCTCGGGATCCATGCTCCCCACTTTGAAGATAGGGGATTTTCTGTTCGTAAATAAGATGAGATATTCTCTCCGACTTCCTTTTACGGATATAGAACTTAAAAGATATGATGATCCTAAAAGAGGGGATATCGTTACTTTCATTCCTCCGGATGGAGCTGTCTCGCCTGAAGAGAAAGAAGGATGGTTCCCTAAAAGATTCGTAAAAAGAGTGATCGGTCTTCCTGGAGATAGGATCCGTATCGTAAAGATTGATCATAAGAGAGACGGATCTTCTACGGTCTATGGCAGAATAGAATACATGGAAAAAGGAAAAACAGACTTCTCCGCTTACGATTTTAAGGATGAAGAAAAGAAAAACCAATTCGACGACATGGACGACGATGCAGCCGTTCAATTTTATCTTTTTAAAGAAAAGAAACCGGACTTCGAACATTATGTGATCGAAGGAGATTCTCATTCATATTCTTCTCACCAATTCAAAGATGGTGAATGTTTTCAAACCACGGGTTGTGTGATCCCGGATGATCATTATATGATGATGGGAGATAATCGTACGAATTCTTCCGATTCCAGATTTTGGGGATTTGTTCCTAGGGCGAATATACTCGGAAAAGCTGCATTGATCTATTTCTCCATCAACTGGAAAGACCATGTATGTGCTTATAAAAATGCAGAGGACCTTGGAATGAACGGGCGCTTTGCCCAAAAATACGATCCGGAAGAATTTAGATCGAAATGTGGAGATATTGATTCTAATATGAATTGGTTCAAGAGCACTATATTTTATAGAATTCCTAGAATGCAGGTCCGTTGGTATCGTATCGGAACCGTATTAGAATAAATGAGCGAACCGGATCAAAAACCTCCTGAAAATAAAGATGCTTCTCCTTGGCAGCTTGCTAGCGTAGGGACAGAGTTCGCTTTTATCATCATTGCTTCCGTTTTTATAGGAAGATATCTGGATGGGCGTTTCGGCTGGTCTCCTTTTGGGATCTTGTTCGGGGCGATTTTCGGATTCGGTTACGGGATTTATTATCTTCTCACCAGAGTTTCCCAGTTCGACAAAAAGGACTAATTCGGTTCTTTTGGATGAAGGAATCTAACGGGGTATTACAGCCTAGAAAGTATTATTTCGGTTTTGTTATTCTCCTTCTAATCTTCGGATTATGGTTCCGGTTCTACGAGGTTCCTGACCCTGCCTTTTGGAAGGGAATTGTAATATCTCTTTTATTATCTCTGTTCATTTACAATTTTAGATTTTATCTACTTTGGAAACATTCCAAAGAAGGTTTTTTATACCAATTTGGAACGACTGTTCTGTCTTTTTTTATTCATTTAGCCGTTTTAGTACTGTTTATCTGGAGAGGCGAACGTGAAGGTTTTGTGATCGGTTTTTTTATTGCCCATTTCGCCAACCTTTTAATATTGGTATTCGCAAGGTGACCCCTTAAAACGCATCAAAGAACGTTTTAAAGGTACTTTGTGGGAAATAGAACCCTGGGTGGTGCTCCCAAAACTCTTCTTTCCTGTCGTTTACGAGAGGACCCTTTTACAAGTATGTTGAAACAAATCTTCGCAACCGCATTATTATTGTTCTCACTTCCATTATTTGCTTCCGAGGGCGAAGCTTCCAAACCTTTTGATTTGAATGAGGTCTTGGTTCACCACTTGATGGACCACGCTGAGTTTCCTTTCAATGTGGGCGGAAAAAAAGTTTTCGAAGGACATGAAGGTTTTGATCCTCATGCAGAAAACATTTTTGTAGATCATTCTACGGGTCATAGATTTCACTTTGTTGGCGGCTTGGATCTTCATATCACTCGTCGTGTTACGATGATGTGGATCGTTTCCTTCCTTCTTCTAATCGTATTTATTCCTGCCGCTCGTCTGATCGCAAAAAATCCTTTAAAGATACAAAGTAGATTCGCTAACGCTGTAGAAGCGTTCGTGAGTTTCCTGAAAAAGGATGTCGTTGACGCAAACACGGACGGACACGGACATTCTTATTATCATTATATTTTCACATTATTCTTTTTCATTCTATTCTGTAACTTGATGGGACTCATTCCTCCGGTAGGGGAAGTAATCCAACTTGGGATCGAATCTGTTAACTCAGGCGAAGAAGTTACTGCAGCAGCGCATGCGGCATCTGGCCACCACGAACCGATCTGGATCGCAAAAGTTTGGAATGGTATTACAGTAACGGGAGATGTTTCTGTTACCGTAACTCTTGCACTCATCACTTTACTTTTGATCTACGGAACTGGATTCGTTTACCAAGGACCGAAGTTTATTATCCACTCTGTTCCGAACGGAGTTCCTGCACTTTTATACATCCTAATGTGGCCATTGGAGTTTATCATCTCTCCGCTTGCTAAAGCATTTGCACTTACTGTGCGTCTTTTGGCGAATATGACCGCTGGACACGTAATCATCTTAGCGTTACTCGGATTTATCTTCCAGTTCCAATCTTGGGGAGTTGCGCCGATCTCCATTTTCGGAGCTACCGCGATCTATTTCTTAGAATTGTTCGTGGCCTTCTTACAGGCTTACGTTTTCGCTCTTCTAACCTCGCTCTTCGTGGGCTCGAGTATGCACAGGCACTAATTTTAATTTAAAGCGTTTTGATTTCAAATAGGAGAAAGTAATAAAATGGAATTCGGACTAGGATACATTGGAGTAGGAATCGCAGCTGGACTCGCTATTTTAGGCGCAGGACTCGGAATCGGAAGAATCGGTGGCTCTGCTGCTGAAGGAATCAGCCGTCAACCTGATGCAGCTGGAAAAATCCAAACTGCGATGATCATCTCTGCAGCCCTTATCGAAGGTGCGGCTCTGTTCGCAATCGTTATTGCGTTCCTCGCAGGTGGAACTTTGAACACAGCAGTTAGCAAAGCATCTGCTGCTAAAACTGAAGTTTCTGCACCGGCTGAAGGTAAATAATCTTGTTTCTCTTGGCAGCTGACAGGGGATTAGGCGCACTACTAGACGTTAATCCGGGTCTGATCATTTGGACCCTGATTACCTTCCTAATAGTCGTCATTATCCTTAAAGTTTTCGCTTGGGATGTGATCCTCAAAGCTCTGGATGAAAGAGCTGAGACCATCCAAAACGATATTCGTAAGGCTGCTGACGTACGTTCCGAAGCGGAATCTCTGCTGAAAGATTATGAAAAAAGAATCGCACAAGCAAAAGACCAAGCTAACGGAATCGTAGCGGAAGCGAAATCGGACGCTACTAACCTGAAAAACAAAATGTTGGATGATGCTTCGAAAGAAGTGAAGGCTCTTAAAGATACTGCACTGAAAGATATCGAACTCGCAAAATCCAAAGCATTGGCAGAACTCCAAGGACAGATCGTAGACATGACCGTTCAAGTCGCGGCTCTGGTTCTGGAGAAACAGTTAAAAGCGGACGATTATAAGTCCTTTATCGAGAACGAGTTAGGCAAGATCAAGAAACTGAGCGCGTAACAAATGAGCTATTCTGCGATCCCAAAAACATACGCGGCCGCTTTTGCGGACGCTAGTTCTTCTCCGGAAGAAGCCGAACAGGAATTGGATTCTATCGTAAGTATTTTTCGAATAGAACCACAATTCCGCGATTTTTTCGATACCCCTTCCGTTAAAAGGGAAGATAAGGAAGCGGTCCTATTAAAGACCTTCCAGGGTAAAATTTCGGAAATCACTCTGAACTTTTTACAGGTGCTTCTTCGCAGGGGAAGATTTTCATTTCTTTCCGAAATTCACGAAGCTTTAAAAGAAGAACTGGATCGTAAAGCAGGAAGAGTTCGCGCGAAAGTCAAAAGTTATCCCGCTATGGATGAGGCTTCTCTTTCCAAATTAAGGGAAGTATTAAAAGAAAAATTCAAATCGGAGTTCATCTTGGAAGCAAGTGAAGATCCGAGCCTTCTCGGAGGTTTCGTGGTCAGATTCCAAGACTTGGCGATCGACTCTTCCATGAAAAGCCAACTTAAGAAAGTAAGGCAAACCTTGCTGGACAGCAAATTACCGGTCGGAGTGGTGTATGAAAATTAAAACAGACGAAATTACGTCGGTCCTCAAACAGGAAATTTTAAATTATAAAAAAGATCTGGGTGTCGAAGAAGTCGGAACTGTTCTGGAAGTAGGGGACGGTATTGCTCGAGTTTTCGGTCTCAGAAACGTGATGGCTGGAGAGCTTGTGGAATTCCAAAACGGAGTTCGCGGTCAGGCATTCAACTTAGAAGACAATTCAGTGGGTGTGATCATCTACGGAGAATACAAAAACATCCGTGAAGGATTCTCCGTAAAAAGGATCGGAAAGATCCTAGAGGTTCCGGTAGGACCGGAAATGCTCGGACGTGTGGTGAACCCACTCGGTGAGCCTCTTGACGGAAAAGGTCCAATCAATACTAAACATACTCGTGCGGTAGAAAGTCCTGCTCCTGGTATTTCTAAAAGACAACCGGTTGAAGAACCTCTTCAAACTGGTATCAAAAGTATCGACGCAATGATCCCGATAGGCCGTGGCCAACGGGAGTTGATCATCGGAGACCGTGGAACAGGTAAAACTTCCATTGCTCTGGATACGATCATCAACCAAAAAGGTTCCGGAGTTATCTGCGTTTACGTAGCGATCGGACAAAAAGCTTCCACAGTAGCAACTATCGTGGAAAAACTAAAAGCGGTTGGAGCCCTGGATTATACCATCGTGGTTTCTGCAACTGCTGCTGATCCTGCTCCTCTGCAATACATCGCTCCTTATTCAGGATGTTCTTTCGCGGAATACTTCATGTATAACGAGAAAAAAGCTACTTTAGTTGTTTATGATGACTTATCAAAACAAGCGGTTGCTTATCGCCAAATGTGTCTTCTTCTTCGTAGACCTCCGGGCCGCGAAGCTTATCCTGGAGACGTATTCTATCTTCACTCTCGTTTATTAGAGAGAGCCGCTAAATTGGACGAAAAATACGGAGCAGGTTCCTTAACCGCGCTTCCTATCATCGAAACCCAAGAAGGTGAGGTTTCCGCTTATATTCCGACTAACGTGATTTCGATCACTGACGGTCAGATATACCTGCAATCCAACTTATTCGCATCAGGGGTTCGTCCTGCAGTGGATGTTGGTATCTCCGTATCTCGTGTTGGTTCCGCAGCTCAGATCAAAGCGATGAAACAAGTCGCAGGAAAAATGAAACTGGAATTAGCTCAGTTCAGAGAGTTGGAAGCATTCGCTCAACTTGGAACTGATTTGGATCCAATCACTCAGGCCCAGTTGGACAGAGGATATCGCATCGTTGAGATGTTGAAACAACCTGTTTCCAGCCCGTATCCTGTAGAAGAACAAGTAGTAGAAATTTTTGCGGTAACCAGAGGACATATGGACAAGGTCCCAGTTCCTAAGGTGAGAGAGTTTGGAGCACATTTATTAAATGTTCTTCGAACCCAACAACCTGAAGTATTGAATGCAATCCGCACCGAAAAGAAAATTTCGGACGAAGGAAAACTGGGAGAGGTGATCGCCTCTATCGCAGCCGACTTTGTTAGGAACCTGAAGTAAGCGGAGAAAAATCTTGGCTACACCCCGGGAAATAAAGAAACGGATTAGTTCCGTTAAGAACACTCGGAAGATCACTCGAACTATGGAAATGGTCGCTACGGCTAAATCCAAAAAGTTGAGTGATCGGGTGAACGCGTCTCATCCATTCTCTAACAAAATTAAGGAATTGGTGGGAGCGCTTGCATCCCTGGCTTCCGTAGTAAAAAGTCCTTATTTAAGAAAACCGAATACGGTTCGCTCGGCAGCACTTCTTGTGATCACCGCGAACAGAGGTCTTTGTGGAGGATATAACTCCAAGACAATCCGTTTAGCAAGAACTCGCATCCAAGAACTGAAAGACCAGGGCGTAAGCGTTCGACTTTTTGTTGTAGGTAAAAAAGGAATTTCCTATTTTCAATTCGCAAAAGAGAAAATAGAAAAATCTTACACTCATATCGACGACAAGTCAGGTTACAAGGAAGCGGAAGAGTTCGCGGACTTCTTCTTAGCTCTTTTTGCAAATGAAGAAGTGGATTCTGTGGAAATTATTTCTACTGTTTATCATTCTTCCGCAAACCAAGAACCTGAGGTCACTAAGGTTCTTCCGTTTGAAGCACAAGGAGAATCCAACGTTGGCGCTAACGTTCTATATGAACCGAGCCCGGCGGATATTTTGGAATCACTTCTTCCTTTAGTTGTAAAGACAGCATTTTTAAAGGCGATCTTGGAAGCAAATTGTTCCGAGCAGATCGCAAAGCGCGTGGCCATGAAATCCGCAACGGACGCGGCCTCCGAGATGATCAAACTTCTGACCCGCGGTTACAACCGTATTCGTCAGGCGAAGATCACTCAGGAGATCTCGGAAATCGTAGCGGGTGCGGACTCGCTAAACTAGTTCTGGTATTGGAGTACTTGGATGAGCAAAGGTAAAGTAAAACAAATCATCGGATCCGTTTTGGATATCGAATTCGAGTCCGGACATCTGCCCGAAATTTTTAACGCGCTTGAAATCGACGCGGTCGTAGAAGGCAAAAAGGAAAAAATTATCGCCGAAGTGCAACAGCATATTGGTGGTAGTGCAGTAAGAGCGATTGCTCTTTCTTCCACTGACGGCCTTGTAAGAGGACAGGATGTTTCCGATACGGGAGCTCCTATTTCCGTTCCTGTTGGGGACGTAACCCTCGGAAGAATTTTTAACGTTCTTGGAGAGCCGGTAGATGAGGGCGCTCCTATTCAAGTGAAAGAACGTAAGCCTATCCATAGAGCAGCTCCAAGTTACGAAGACCTTTCCCCTAAAACGGAAGTATTCGAAACAGGGATCAAGGTTATCGACCTTCTCGCTCCTTATATCAAGGGTGGAAAGACCGGACTCTTCGGAGGAGCCGGAGTAGGTAAGACAGTTCTTATCCAAGAGTTAATTAACAACATCGCGAAACAACACGGTGGATTCTCCGTATTCGCTGGTGTTGGTGAAAGAACCAGAGAAGGAAACGACCTCTGGAGAGAGATGAAAGAATCCGGAGTTATCAACAAGACCGTGCTTTGTTATGGTCAGATGAACGAGCCGCCTGGTGCTCGTCTTCGCGTTGCTCTTTCTGCTCTTACAATGGCGGAACATTTCCGTGATTCCATCGGAACAGACGTATTACTCTTCGTAGACAATATCTTCCGTTTCTCCCAAGCGGGATCTGAAGTATCCGCTCTACTCGGACGTATGCCTTCTGCGGTAGGATACCAACCAACTCTTTCTACGGAGATGGGTGCTCTTCAAGAGCGTATTACTTCTACTCGTAAGGGATCCATTACTTCCGTTCAGGCGATTTACGTTCCTGCGGACGACTTGACTGACCCTGCTCCTGCGAACGCGTTCGCTCACTTGGATGCAACTACGGTTCTTTCTCGTGCAATCTCCGATAAAGGAATTTATCCTGCGGTTGACCCACTTGACTCTACTTCCCGCGTGATGAACGCAGAAGTTCTGGGTGCGGAACACTACGGTGTTGCTCGTGAGGTTCAAAGGATCCTCCAGCGTTATAAAGATCTTCAAGATATTATCGCGATCCTTGGTATGGACGAACTTTCCGAGGATGATAAGGTTCTGGTTGCGAGAGCAAGAAAGATCGAGAAATTCCTTTCTCAGCCTTTCCACGTAGCGGAAGTATTCACAGGATCTCCTGGAAAATACGTTAAACTTGCCGATACAGTTCGCTCTTTCAAAGAATTGATCGCAGGAAATTGCGACCACCTTCCAGAGCAGGCCTTCTATATGGTAGGAACCATAGAAGACGCGATCGAGAAGTCCAAAAACCTGAGAGCGTAATCGATGGCAGCCAAGCTAGACGTATCGGTAATCTCTCCAGAGAAACTACTCTTCCACGGCGATGCGGACAGCATCGTCGTGCCTGGAAGCGAAGGGTTTTTCGGAGTGTATCCGGGCCATACCTCTCTTGTCTCCCTGCTCGGGATCGGCGTGTTGGAAGTCCGACAAGGAAATAAAACCAAAATCGCCGCAATCGAAGGCGGGTTTTTCGAAGTAAGAGACAATAAAGTTACAATTTTGACGGACCACGGTAGCCTAAAAGAAGATATCGACCTGGCCTCCGCCCAAAAAGCCCTAGAAGAAGCGGAAGCTCTTCCTGCCTCCAACGAGAAAAATACTCTCGTCCTAAAAGCAAAAACCCGAATTTTAGCAGCTTCCCGCTAATATTTAGGGGTTCCAAATTCCGAAAATTATAAAGGGACACTTCTATCGATTAAACCCGAAGAAGTGTTCTATTTAAGAAGAGAAGGTCTTCTAATATAAGAGGACTGTATCAAAATTTTTTCGGATTGTATTTCCTGCAACTTAGGAGATCCTCCGAATTAGAGAGACGGATTTTTAGCATACTGTAGGAAGCATGGCGGACGATTTTACGATAGATGAGGGAGAGGGGTTTCCGGCCGGAAACGGAGAGGATTTTGATCCGAGTGAAATGAGCTTGGACGAAATAGATTCTCTCTTGGCTAGCGATGGCGACTCCTCCGATTTTAATTTCGATTCCGTTCCGGGAGATTCTCCAGACAGCGAAGGCTTCGAAGAATTACTCGCTTCATCCGGAGACGATTATCCGGAAGACATTCCTAATTTCGAACCGGAAGAAACCGATTTTGGTTCCGACCTAAGCCAGTTAGATGAGTCGGTCCATTTGGACGAGGACTTCGATTTCGAACTCACAGATCCAATGATCGATGCTGAGATCGATAGACTTCTAGACATTGACGATGATTTGAATTCTCCTCCAACGTCTTCTTCCTCTGCTCCTTCTTGGAAGGAATCATCTCCTACTTCTTCTGAAAATCATGAGGAAGCATTTGGAGATCTAGGTTCTTTAGACTTGGGAGATTTTTCTCAGCCGGGAGAGGTTCCTTCTTCCGCATTTCATTCAGACGATCAACCATTCGATTGGGGAGGGGATTCTTCCGACCAAGACGAAGTAGTGGGACTTTCCGACGCGGATTTGGACGATGAGACACCGATCTCACTTTCGGATGATGAATTACATAATATTGATATAGGTTCCAATCTGGCGGACTTCTCCATGGACGAGGAAGAAACTTCCGTTCCCGAAGAATCCAGTGCTAAAACATTCGAAGACGAAATAGTTTCCGATGACGAAGGCCCAATTTCACTCTCCGAACACGAGTTAGACGATATCATGGCAGAGGACTTCAGTCCGAACATGGAAGAAGAAGGATTCGGGGACTTGGGCGGAGACGATATCTCTATGCCTTCTTCCGAATTGACCGAAGACATTAATTTCGAAGGCGAAGAAGAAAAAGACATCGCACTTTCCACAGATGAATTGGATCACCTCTTAGGAGGGGATGGCACTTCTTTAGAAAATAAAAATTCTTTCGATGAGATGGGAGATTTCGGCGACCTGGATATTGGTTCCGTCTCCGAAGAACATACTTCTTCCGATTTGGACATGGAAGAAGAGGCCAACGAACCGATCGCGCTCTCAGATGATGAGCTTGGTAATTTATTATCCTCAGGAGATGAGGATGAAATTGAAAGCATCCAACTAGACGACCTAGATTCTGTAGGAGCTCCTACAGCAGAGTCTGAGTTTGGAATGGAAGAAGGCGCGGATTCTTCAGAGCTTGATCTAAGTGATTTTAATTTTGATTCCGAGCCGGCGGAAACTAAAGACGAATTTGGTGGGGAAGAAGAATCCATTTCTCTTCCTGTTTCCGATTTTGATAATTTCGGAATAGGGGAAGAAGAAAATCCACTCGATACCGGATTAGATCTCGAAGACTTCGAAGACAACGCCAGGTCGGAAGAAAAAGCGTTCGAAGAATCTTTAGGAGACTTCACTTCCGCGAGCGATGAGGATATTTTAGGAAGTTCCGACTCTGATTCATTGGATTTTTCTCCTACGGAAACTTCCGAAAAAGATTTCTTTTCCGAGACTTCCGATCCGGACGAACCGATCGCACTTTCAGACGATGAGCTTGGAAACTTATTATCTTCCGGAACAGAAGAAGAAGCGGAGCATACCGGAACTTCTTTAGATCTTTCCTCCGACTTAGACGATAACGAACCGATTGCGCTTTCAGATGATGAATTAGGTAACTTGCTCTCCGGAGGAGAAGAATCGGTTTCCTCTTTAGATTCGGAAGAAGACGAGCCTATCGCTCTCTCAGACGATGAATTGGGAGACCTATTGTCTTCCGGAGAAGAAGAATCTTCCGATGCGGATATATTTGCCGATGCTCCACCTTTAGAACATGACGATGCTGCACCTGTAGAATTCGGAGACTTCAGTTTAGATACGGAAGCTGATGAACCAATCGCACTTTCTGAAGATGAATTAGGACATTTATTGGAAGAAGAGCCTGAAGTTGAAACTGCTGCTTCGGATCTAATGGAAGATTCAGATGAACCAATCTCGCTTCCAATTAACGAGTTAGACGATATTGGGACGCCTGACGTATCTTCCGAGTATGATATAGACTGGGACGGGCCTGTTGCGGACCTAAACGATCTTGGAACCGGAGAAGAGAGCGCAGTATCTGCACCTTCTGATTGGGATCTGGGAGAAGAAGCAGACGAGCCGATCACATTATCCAATGATGAATTAGGAAACCTACTTTCCGACGAAACTCCACCGGAAGTTGATTCTGAGGATTTAGATTCGTTATTATCTTCTCCTCCTGAAGCAAACGACTTAAATGCGTTAGGCTCTTTCGAAGACGATATTCAAATTTCAGGTTTAGATTTTGAAGAAAATATAGGTGGGGAAATCGTCCCAACGATAGAAAGATTAGCTCCGGAGTCGGAACTGAACTTTATCTTGGATGAGTATGCAGATGAGGATGAACTTTCTCCTTTGGAAGAGATCCGCCAAGCAGGAGCCGCCGCAGAAGAACCGGAAACCGGCGAGCCAATTCCGACTCAAGATGAGATGAAACGAATTCTTCTTTATTTGGATGAGCTACTCGGAAATCTTCCGGACGAAATGATCCGTGACTTCTCCCGTTCCGACTATTTCGAACTTTATAAGAAATTAATGAAACAAATCGGCGTTTGACGATGGGTTTACTGGACAAGGTCACTCGTCTCATTCGTTCCGGGAATTTGGAATCCGGAGCTAAAACATCTTCGGTCGCAGTTTCCGGAGGAGAAAAACCTTCTCTTTTAAAAAAGTCCATGGCCGTAAGAGCCAAAGGTCTTTTGGAAAAGGCTATGGATTTTGGCGGAAGAAAAGAGAAGGCAACTTCCGCTTACGAAGATCCAACCAGTTTTGAACCTGCAACCGCCACTACTTCCTCCGAAGATGATTTTAGTTTTGATTCTCCTTCCGCGGATTTTGGAGATATCGATTTCGGAGCAGACACTTCGAGTAACACATTCGGAGGAAAAGATCCCGATGCAGAAGTTTCCTTTCCGAATTCCGCTTTTGGCGAGGAAAGTTTCGGAGAAGAAACTAATAGCGATTTCGATCTTTCGTCTGTAGACTTCGGTTCTTCTTCAGAAGATGAATCCAATTTTGAAGTAGATCCCGATCTTGGATTAGGATTAGAAGATTCCGATCTAGGTGCAGACTTTGGGGAACTTCCGGAAGAAACTCATAGTAAAGGATTATTATCTAAAGCAGAAGAAGCAAAAGAAGAGGATTTTCCTTCGGGGCTTTCCAAACCGGATGCGATTAAAGATCCATTCGATGATTGGGTCAAGGATGCAGAGAACCAAGCAAGTCAAGAAGCAGGTCGTTCCATTAGCAAGGAGCAAAAAGATACGGAGAATGCTCAGTTCTTATTTGATGACGATTCCGATTATTCTACAATGCCTATCGATCTGCAGATTGCGTCTCGCAAAAAATTGGAGAACTATCTATCTGCATTTGAAATTTCTAAAGAGATATCTGCTTCCAAAGATTTTACTAACTTCTTCGAGAATTTATGCTTTTCCATCCAAGGTCAAATTGGCGCGGAATCCATAGTAGTCTTCTCGTCCACAAATGGAGAATACGACGTACTTAGAGTTGTGGAGGCTCAAGGAATAGGCGCTGATCCTGATTGGGTTTTAGAAGTAGGGGACGAAAGTTACCAAGCTGCCTTGAAAACTCCTTCCGTCGTTTATGCAAAAGAGATCTTGAAACATTCTCCTCCTAAAAAGGAAAAAGAGATCCTGGAAAAAACGGAAGCGGAGATGCTTGTTCCAATCCGTAGTTACGACGAGTTTTATGGAATTATAATATTAAGCAAAACTGTAGCGGGCGAAGACTATACGATCGAAGACTTAGAGTTCTTGAAGATCGTTGGAGAAATGGCCGGATCCGTATTGAGAAGGATCATGGATTTGGAGGCGCTCCACCAGGAAAACGATCGACTGAACCAAGTAGTCAAAAGTAACGAAAGAATACTTGCGACTGCAAGAGACCTGGCCGGAGTCCGTGATATGGATGAGGCATACGATTATCTTGTAGAAGTATTAAAGAAAGAACTCGGATTAAGGCGCTGGAGTTTCCTTCTTTTAGATCGAAGTACCAGGAAAGAATACAAAGTATTCGGAACGAACCTTCTTACACCGGACACTTCCGGAAAATTTAGATTGGGATTGGATTCTAACTTAGTCGGGATAGTTTCTAATGTGCCGGGAGTATTCCGGATCGCTAATTTCAGAAAGAACCCGGAACTATTATCGCAATTATCCAATGACGAGATCGGACTTATGCATGATTTCGACATTCTTCCGTTCTTGAATCTGAACTGGCTTGTTGGAATGTTATTCATCCACGAAACAGAAAGACCTTGGACGGATACGGATCGAGAGACCGCAGTTGGAATTTCTGAAATAGCTTCTCCAGTACTTTCTAATTTACTAATGTTAGAGGAAAGAGATGCGGTATTCAGGGATCCATTCAGTCCCGTGGAATCCAGGATAGATGAGGCTATTTCAAGAGCCTCTAAAATAGGAACCCCTTTCAGCCTAACGGTTTTCAAAGTCCAAAATGCAACCAGAATGGTGCGTATAAAAGGAGCTGGATTTTTTGCACATTATTGCGAAGAGCTCAGAGCATCCATCCAAGAAAATTTGGGAGAAACGGATTATTGCTACAGAGTCGGCCAAGGAAAATACGTTGTAGTTCTGGATGGAAAAGATAGAGAAGAAACGCAGATCGTAGTTCGTAAGATCAGGAATAGAATTGTAGAATTGGATAGAAAGAACAAAGACTTCCAGACTTCTACAGCCAACCAAACTCTTTGTTATCCTGCAGATACCAGAGAAAAAGAAAGAATGTTGGAACTGATAGAAGAATCCTGATTTTGTTTGTCAAGATAGAGCTGTAGGAGCTCCTACAGCGGTTATAAGATTGCCCCCGCCCAAGTTCGGGTGGGGGGAGTGGCCCGTGGGAGAGCGTTTACACGCCTATCACAAATCCCCTAATCTGTCAATTAGATCCCTTCTCCCAACAGTATGTTGGAATTCCAACATCGACGATATCTTTAAAATACCTCTAACAACCTCAAATCCAACAATCCTTCGAATTCCGGCGTTGCTTTCAGAAAACGCATTTCTCAACCTTTATTCTTTAAACAATGTATCTATTTTTCAAGTTTATTATTTAAACATTGACTTAATTAAATAATTGTTTAAATAATGGATTATGAATGCTTTTGCTGCACTTGCAGACGATACAAGAAGGGAGATTGTGAGATTAGTCGCCAAAAACGGCGAACTTACCTCAACCGAGATCGGACAAAATTTTAAAATTACCCCACCCGCCATTTCTCATCACTTAAAAGTATTAAAGAGCGCTAAAGTCCTCAATATGAAGAAGGAAGCTCAAAAGCGTATTTATAGTCTCAACGGATCAAGTATTAATGAAATGGAAGATTGGATACTGGATATAATCGATCTATGGAATAGGCGTCTGGATAAACTGGATCGATATGTTATGAAGATAAAAAAGGAGAGAGCCCGTGTTAAAAAATAACGTAGAAACAATTGTCGAAGGTAACAAGGTTATTTATAAGAGATACTTTGATGTTCCCGCAGAACTTCTCTTCGAAGTTTGGTCAATGCCGGATCATCTTTCCGAATGGTGGGGTCCGGACGGATTTACATTAACTACGAAGAATATGGATTTTACCAACGGCGGGATTTGGGAATTTATCATGCATGGGCCTGATGGACATGATTATAAAAACAAGATCCAATTCACAGATATCAAAGAACCCCGTTATATTATTTATAAACATCTCGGTGATGGAGAAGGCGATCATGACGTTCATTTCGAATCTAAGATCATATTTGAAGAAGTTGGAGAAGGCACGAATCTTACAATGGAACAGATCTTCCCGAGCAAGGAAGAATTAGAAAGAGTGAACGAAAAATACGGTGCGATTGAAGGTGGAAAACAACATATCGGCAACCTCGCCAAGTATTTGGAAAAGCTAAAATAGTATATTGAGTGCTTTGCGAAAAGGAAAGAAGTAAGCAAAGCTTACTTCTTCTTAGTAGAATCCACTAAATTGTAGAACTTCTGAAATAAATATCTACTGTCATTCGGACCTGGAGAACTTTCCGGATGGTATTGAACTGACAGAAGAGGATAACCTGATTTCAAAATACCTTCTACGGTATCATCATTTAAATTGATAAAAGAAATCGGTTCTTTTTCGGAAGACTCTGCTACCACAGCAAAGCCATGGTTTTGAGAAGTGATCTCCACTTTTCCTGTCTCCAAACTTTTGACAGGCTGGTTCCCGCCTCTATGACCGAATTTCATTTTCTCGGTTTTCTTCCCTAGTGTCAGGCCGATGATCTGATGACCTAAGCAGATGCCGAAAAGAGGATAATTATTTTCTAATATAGCTTTTGTGGAATCGATTGCATAAGTACAAGCCGCAGGATCTCCCGGACCATTGGAAAGAAAGAATGCGTCCACGCCATCTTTCATAATTTCGGAAGCTGGAGTTTGAGCAGGATAAACTGAAACTGCAAAACCGGCCGCGTCCAAGAGCCTAAGAATGTTTGTCTTCACACCGTAATCGTAAACAGCGAGTTTGTATTTTTTCCCCGCGCCAGTTCCGAACTCATATTTTTTATCGGTTGTGACAACCTTCGCGAGGTCCGCGTCAGCGATTCCAGGGAACTTCTTCACTTCCGCTAAAAAAGAATCGGAATATTCGTTTGCTACAAATATTCCACCGTTTGGAGCTCCGTTCGTGCGAATGAAACGGGTCAGCTTGCGAGTATCGATCCCTTGGATCCCGGGAATTTTATAATCTTTTAAAAATTGAGATAATGTCTTTTGCGCTTTGAAGTTGGAAGGACGATCTACATATTCTTTTACGATCATTCCCGATGCTTGGATCTTTCCAGATTCCATATTTTCAGGATGGATCCCATAGTTCCCGATCATCGGGTATGTGAGAGTTACGATTTGGTTGGCGTAGGAAGGATCGGTGAGAATTTCCTGGTAACCCGCCATGGAAGTATTAAAGACGATTTCCCCGACGGACTGGGTTTCGTAGCCGAAGGATTCGCCTTCGTATACGTCCCCGTTTTCTAAAACCAAGAACGCTTTCATTAAGGACAGGCTTTCGCACCGAAGGCAAGGGTCAAGTGGAAACGCCCGGAATTTTGTAGGAACTCCAACAAAGGATTTGGGCGGCTCCTTTGGACCGGGCTACTACGGGTTCGCGCATTCGCGCTCATCCCTACCGGGACTTGCGCCCTTCGTATCCCTGCCGCAGCGACCGCGAAGCGAGTCGGTGGACGAAGCTATGCAAAACCTCCGTGATCTCTGTGTCCTCCGTGCGAAGTAAAAATTTAGAAAGTTTCGCACAGAGGCACGGAGGACACAGAGATGGAAAACAAACGGAATCCCTTTGCATCTTAGCGACTTTGCGAGAGAAGAAACGCGG